>NZ_JACNDE010000060.1:0-24575 GCF_017351415.1 Pseudomonas sp. FW305-25
AAAGCGTAGCCCTCGCAGGGTGTGGGGGTGACCATCTCATTACCGGATCAGCGTGGAGGCAGGGGAGCTGCGGGTGTTGTGTACGCTGTGCAACTGATCGCGGGCAAACGTGCGGCTACAGGGAACTGTGCTGTTTTGTGGGCGCAGGCTTGCTTGCGATGAGGTCATGAATGGCACTGCGAAAAACGCGGTTTCACTCCTGCAATTCGTACACGTAAATTTTCTCTGCCTCCATCTGGTAACCCGCGTCGGCGATGTCGCTGGTGGACGCCTTGACCTGCATCGGCCCCTCGATCCAGTACGGCTGATACAGCTCGTCGAGCTTCACGCCGACTTGGCTTTTCACATGCACGATCTGATTCGACGGTGGTGGCGGCACGTGGATGCAGGCGCCGAAATATGGCACCAGCAGAAACTCCGTGGTGCGGCCTTCCTCGCTGACTTCCAGCGGCACGATGTAGCCGGGCAGGCGCACCGACAGGCCGTCCAGGCTCTGCACCACCGGAGCGTTGGGCATGTCCTGCTTGGCCGCCGGGGCGGACTCGGCGGCCAGGGCGTCGCTCATCTGCGACAGGTCGTGCAGCGGCTGCATGTTCGGCACCTCCGCCGGCGCGTCCGGCGGGATCATTTCTGACCAGGCCAGGTCACGGGGTTCGGCGGCCCATAGCGGCAGGGCGACCAGCATCAACAGCGCAAGCAGGGCACGGGGCATGCCGGAGCTCCTCATAACCAGAAGTTCCTCATAAACGGATGGACAGGCCATCGGCCAGCGATTGTCGGTAGGCGCGCCAGGCGGGCACGCTGCCCATCAGCAGGGCGGCGATCAGGATACCGCCGAGCAGCGTCCACTCATACTCGCTTGGCCAGGACAGCGGCAGGTACAGGCCGTAGCTCGACTGCACATAACCCTGGGCCAGGGCGATGCCCAGGTACAGCAGGCCCAGCCCGGCGAGCACACCGGACAGCGCCAGGGCGAAGGCTTCCAGCACCAGCAAGGTCGCGATATGCCAAGGCCGGGCGCCGACCGAACGCAGGATCGCCATCTCCCGGCGGCGCTCGTTGAGGCTGGTGAGGATCGCCGTGAGCATGCCGATCAGGCCGGTCAGCACCACGAACAGCGACACCACGAACAAGGCCTTTTCCGCGGTGCCCATCAGGCTCCACAGCTCCTGCAGGGCGACCCCGGGCAAGATCGCCAGCATTGGTTCGCCGCGGTATTCGTTGATCTCGCGCTGCACCGCGAAGGTGGCGATCTTGCTGTTCAGGCCGAGCATGAAGGCAGTGATCGCTTGCGGCGTCAGGTCCATGTTGCGCGCCTGGTCGGCGCTGATGCGGCCGCTGCCCTGGGCCGGCACGCCGTTGTGCCAGTCGATATGGATCGCCTCCATGCCACCGAGGCTGATGTGCAGCGTGCGGTCCACCGGGGTGCCGGTGCGCTTGAGGATGCCGACCACGGTGAAGGGTTTGTCGTCATGCTTGACCAGGCTGATGGCCGCCACGCCGTGGGCCAGCACCAGCTTGTCGCCGAGCTTGTAATGCAGGGCCTCGGCGACTTCGGCGCCCAGCACCACTTCGAACGGATCGCTGGCGAACTCGCGGCCGCTGGCCAGTTGCAGGTTCTGCTGGTGGCCGTACTGGTAATGCTCGAAGTAGGCCGCGGTGGTGCCCATCACCCGGTAGCCGCGATGGGAGTCGCCGAGGGAAATCGGGATCGCCCATTTCACTTTCGGGCTGTTGGCGAAGTGTTCGAAGCTGTCCCAGCGAATGTTGTTGGTGGCGTTGCCGATGCGGAACACCGAGTACAGCAGCAGGTTCACCGAACCGGAGCGGGCGCCGACGATCAGGTCGGTACCGCTGATGGTGCTGGCGAAGCTGGCGCGGGCTTCGGTGCGCACCCGTTCCACCGCCAGCAGCAGGCAGACCGACAGGGCGATGGCGAAGGCGGTGAGGATCGCGGTGAAGCGGCGGTTAGCCAGGCTGGCCATGGCTAGACGGAACAGATACATCTCAGACCTCCGCGGGCGTGGCGGCGCGATTGAGTTCGGCCAGCGACAGGTTGCGATCGAACAGCGGCGCCAGGCTCTGGTCGTGGCTGACGAACAGCAGGCTGGCCCCGGCCTCGCGGCATTCGGCGAACAACAGGCGGATAAAGGCTTCGCGGGCGTCGTAGTCCAGTGCCGAGGTGGGTTCGTCGGCGATCACCAGTTCCGGTTGGCCGATCAGCGCGCGGGCGGCGGCGACCCGTTGTTGCTGGCCGATGGACAGCGAGTCGGCGCGGCGACCGAGCAGGCCGGGGTCTTTAAGCCCCAGGTGGGCGAGCAGGGTGGCGGCTGCCTGGTCGACACTGCCGTGGCGCTGTACGGCGCGGCTGGCGCGCAATTTGGAGAAGTGGCAGGGCAACTCGACGTTCTCGCGTACCGAGAGAAACGGCAGCAGGTTGAACTGCTGGAAAATGTAGCCGGTGTGATCGACCCGGAAGCGGTCGCGGGCGCCGGCGGAGAGTTCGGTCAGCTCCTGGCCCAGCAGGCGGATGCTGCCGCGGCCGGGTTTCTGCACGCCGCCGAGCAGGCCGAGCAGGGTGGTCTTGCCGCTGCCGCTGGGGCCCTTGAGGAACAGCGTTTCACCCGCTTCCAGGCGAAAGGCCGGGATATCCAGCAACTGCGGATGGCCGGGCCAGCTGAAGCCCAGGTCGGACAGTTGGATCAGTGCTTGGGTCATGGGCGATGGTTCGTCGGTTGATTCATATTTGTAGGAGCGAGCTTGCTCGCGATAACGGTCATCCGGTTGGCATCATCTGTCGGCTATGACATCGCCATCGCGAGCAAGCTCGCTCCTACAGGGGACGTGATCAGAACTTCAGGCTGGCGGCCTTGGAGGTCGCTTCCACGCCTTGCTGGCCACTTGGCGAGATGAGTTGTACCTGAATTTTCTGAGTGGCGGGGAAGGTCTTGAACACGCCGGCCAGGTCCAGGTTCTTCAGCGCGCCCGGCGTGGCACAGGTGAACTGGTAGTGCGCATGGATCTCGCTGTGCTCGTGGTGATGCTCGTGGCCGCCGGCACTCTTCGCGTCGTCATGATCTTCGGGCTTGTCGCCGAACAGCGGGCTTTCCAGTTCCTGTTGCGCCACCACGCAACCGGCGGCGGGCGGCAGGCTGAACAGCGCCAGCGGTTTTTCCAGCTGGGCGCGCACGGCGGCGACCTTGGCCTTGTCCGCGTCGGTGCTGGCGGCGTGCTCGAAGCCCACCAGGTTCATCGCCGGGCTTTCCAGTTCCAGCTCCAGGGTCTGGCCGTCCAGTGCCGCGTTCAGGCGGGCCACGCCATGCTCGTGAGCGCCGAGGCTGCCGTGTTCATGGTCGTGGTCGTGTTTTTCGGCCGCGTGAGCGATGGCCAGGGGCAACAGGGCGAACGGCAGGGCGAGCAGCAGACGACGCATGGCAAGTCTCCGGGAGCGAACATGAAAATAATGTTATGTAATCTTATAACGGAAGTGGCGAGAGTTTGACCGCCTGCTTGGCGTTGCGCAAGACGCATGGGAGCATGCTCGTCAGAAATTTTCGGGAGCAGAGCGATGGTGCGTATTCGTGGAAGCATCGGCGAATGGCCGGTGGATTTGACCCTGGAACTGGACGAGGCCGACTGGGATCAGTTGAGTGCCCGGCTGGGGACGCCGTTGCAGGCGGCCAAAGCCGAAAGCGGCGCGCCCGTGGCCAAGCCGGCGAGCCAGGATGATGCGTTGTGGCAGATCACCCAGGACCTGCTGCGCAAGGCCGGGCAATTGAGCGGCCCGGATCTTTTGGAGCAACTAGAAGGCCTGACCGGCAGCGCCGTGGCGGGCAAGCGGCTGTTGGTGCGTTTGCGCCATAGCGCACAGGTCAAGGTGGTGAGCGGCGGCGATACGCCGCTCTACAGCTGGATCGAGTAGGCGAGGGCTGCGCCGGCTTGCGATAAACCGGCGCGGCTATCAGCTATGAATCAGTACAGCGCGGCGAACAGCTTGCGACGGTAGGTGGTCACCAGCGGGTGGTCGTTGCCCAGCAGCTCGAACACTTGCAGCAAGGTCTTGTGCGACAGGCCTTCGTTGTAGCTGCGGTTGCGGATGAACAACTTGAGCAGGGCATCCAGCGCCGCGTCGTACTGCTGGCGCGCCAGTTGCTGGATGGCCAGCTGATACATCGCCTCGTCATCCTGCGGGTCCTGCGCCAGGCGGCTTTTCAGCTCGGCGCTGTCCGGCAGGTCGGCAGCCTGCTTGAGGAAGGTGATCTGCGCCTTGGCCCCGGCCAGCGCCGCCTTGTGTTCATCGCCGGTGACCGCGTCGAGTACGGTCTGGGCTTCGCCCAGTTCACCGCGTTCGGCCAGGCAGCGGGCGTAGAGGATCAAGGCCTTGGCGTTGCTGTTGTCTTCGCCCAGCAGCACTTTGAGCGTGGCTTCGGCATCGGCGATGCGCCCTTCGGCGAACAGCGCTTCAGCCAGCTCCAGCGGGTCGGCGGCCTTGGGCGGCGGCATCTGCACATGGGGTTCGAGCATGGCGCGCACCGCGGATTCCGGTTGCGCCCCGGCAAAACCGTCCACCGGCTGACCGTCCTTGAACAGCACCACGGTCGGCAGGCTGCGAATGCCGAAGCGGGCAACGATGTCCTGCTCGATATCGCAGTTGACCTTGGCCAGCAGCAGTTCGCCCTGATAGCTCTCGGCGATCTGTTGCAGCATCGGCATCAGCGCCTTGCAGGGCGCGCACCATTCGGCCCAGAAATCCACCAGCACCGGCTTGTGGAACGAGTTCTCGATCACCGACTGGTCGAAGTCGGCGGTGCTGGCGTCGAAAATGTACGGCGTGTCCTGACTCATGGGGGATCTCGAAGAACGTGAATGGGCCAACTATAAGGCTTGGCGGGGGGCGGCTGAAAGCGGGGTATCGGGTGGCCGGTAGATTGTTTCGCGGGCAAGCCTCGCTCCTGCAGATGCTGCTGGACGTTGCTCGATAGAGCACAAGGTGATTTGTCCTTCATCAATCGCGCTGCGCGTGATACAGGCTCACTTCGCGGAACTCCCAGGGCTCGGCCAGATCCGGCAGGGTCAGGGCGTGGAGCATTTCCAGGCGTTGGTATAGCGGATGTTGGAAGTCCTTGACCCGGGAGTCCGCCACCAGTGCCTGGCGTCCGCGGCTAAGGAATTCATCCAGCAGCGGCAGGTTGGCGCGGTCGTAGAGCACGTCGGCTACCAGGATCAGGTCGAAGCGATCCGCTTGCGCGAAAAAGTCCGTGGAGTAACCCAGTTCAACCCCGTTGAGCGCCGCATTCGCCTTGCAGGCGGCGATGGCCAGGGGGTCGAGGTCGCAGGCCACCACTTCCAGCGCGCCGGCTTTCAGCGCCGCGATACCGGCCACGCCGGAGCCGGCGCCGAAATCCAGGACCCGCTTGCCTTGCACCCACTGCGGACGCTCGGCCAGATAGCGCGCCAGGGCCAGGCCGCTGGCCCAGCAGAAACTCCAGTACGGCGGTTCGTGGAGAATTCGCCGGGTTTCTTCCGGGGTGAAGGCGCGGTCCATGTTGTCGGCATCGATCAACCACAGCTTCAGCTCGGTGTCCGGCAGTTCGCAGGCCACCAGTTGGGCGTCGCCCAGCAGTTCGCTCAGGGCGCGTTGCAGGTCGAGCGGTGGGGTCATGGTGCTTTGACGAATTGCAGCTGGCCCACGGCCTGGGTAGTCGGCTGGGTGATGAGTTGCGCCGGCAGGTGCAGGATCAACTGGCCGGACTGGCTGGCGCGGCCGCGCAGTTCAACGCGGGCGCCTACCGGGAAGACATCGGGATTGAAGCGCAGGCGAAACGGCAGGACCTTGTTGTTGCCGATCAGGTTGCTGCTGGCCAGCAAACGTTGCGGCCGGCCGCGCTCGTCGATCACCAGCAGCGCCAGTTCCACCTCGGCACCGCTTGGTACGCCCTGCAGGGTGCCGCTCAGTTCACGCTGATAGGCCGGCAGGGGGCCGAGGTCAGTGGATTCCTGGGCCTTTTTCACACTCTGCTGGGGTGGCACGGTGGAGGCGGCCGGTTTCGGGGCGTCGCTGCTGCAAGCGACCAGCAGGCTGAAAAGGCTGAGCAAAACGAGCGGTCGTAGTGGCATGCGAAGCTCCAACAAGGCGAAATTCCATGTGCAAAACATAATAGTCGGTCTGTATACCGTAAAGGCTATGGCTTGTCTTGCCAGTGGGATGCGCTACCATGGCCCTCCCTTTTTTTGTTGCCTGCCACCATGCACTGTCCCTTCTGCGGTGCCAACGACACCAAGGTCATCGACTCGCGTCTGGTCGCCGAAGGCGAACAGGTGCGCCGCCGGCGTGAATGCCTGGCCTGCGGTGAGCGTTTCACCACTTTCGAAACCGCCGAACTGGTGTTGCCGCGCCTGATCAAGACTGACGGTAGCCGCCAGCCCTTCGACGAAGAAAAACTCCGCGCTGGCATGCAGCGTGCCCTGGAAAAGCGTCCGGTCAGCGTCGAGCGCCTGGAAGCCGCGCTGGTGCATATCAAGCACAAGCTGCGCGCCACCGGCGAGCGCGAGGTCAAGTCCCTGGTCGTCGGCGAACTGGTGATGGCCGAGCTGCAAAAGCTCGATGAAGTGGCCTATATCCGCTTCGCCTCGGTCTACCGACGGTTCCAGGATCTCAACGAATTCCGCGAAGAGATCGACCGTCTCGCCCGCGAGCCGGGTAAAGAATGAACACCTCCAGCGAACAGGCGGTGCTCGACGCCCACTATATGGCGCGCGCCCTGGAGCTGGCCGCAAAAGGTCGCTTCAGCACTCATCCCAACCCCCGGGTCGGTTGCGTGATCGTGCGCGACGGCCAGGTCGTCGGCGAAGGCTGGCATGTGCGGGCCGGCGAGCCCCATGCCGAAGTCCACGCCCTGCGTGCCGCCGGTGCCAACGCCCGCGGCGCCACCGCTTACGTGACCCTCGAGCCCTGCAGCCATCACGGCCGTACGCCGCCGTGCGCCGATGCCCTGGTGGATGCCGGCGTGGCACGGGTCGTGGCGGCGATGCAGGACCCCAACCCGGAAGTCGCCGGCCGTGGCCTGCAGCGCCTGGCCCAGGCCGGCATCGCTACCGACAGCGGGGTGATGGAGCAGCAAGCCCGCGCCCTCAACCAGGGTTTCCTCAAGCGCATGGAGCACGGCCTGCCGTTCGTGCGGGTCAAGCTGGCCATGAGCCTGGACGGGCGCACCGCCATGGCCAGTGGCGAAAGCCAGTGGATCACCGGCCCCGCCGCGCGTTCCGCGGTGCAGCGTCTGCGGGCCCAGGCCAGCGTGGTGTTGACCGGTGCCGACACGGTGCTGGCGGACAATGCCCGGCTGACGGTACGTGCCGAGGAACTAGGGCTGGATGCGGAACAGACCGCCCTGGCCATGAGCCGTCCACCCTTGCGCGTGTTGATCGACGGCCGCCTGCGGGTGCCGCTCGATGCGCCGTTCTTCAAGGCGGGGCCGGCGCTGGTCGCCACCTGCGCGGCGGTGGAAGAACAGTACGCCAATGGTCCGGAATGCCTGATCGTGCCGGGCGCCGATGGCCAGGTGGACCTGCGTCGGCTGTTGGGCGAGCTGGCTGCCCGCGGCGTCAACGAGGTGCTGGTGGAAGCCGGCCCGCGCCTGGCGGGGGCGTTCGCCCAGCAAGGCCTGGTGGATGAGTACCAGATCTTTGTCGCCGGCAAGTTCCTCGGCTCTACGGCCCGGCCGCTGCTCGACTGGCCGCTGGCGCAGATGAGCGAGGCGCCGCTGCTGAAAATCATTGAAATGCGCGCCGTAGGCGATGACTGGCGAGTCATTGCCATTCCTCTGCCAGCAGCGAGCGTATAATTTCGGGCCTTCGCCACGCGGCGACCCTGTTCTCGAGGAGGACTCCATGTTTACAGGCATCATCGAATCCATCGGCAGCATCCGTGCATTGACCCCCAAGGGCGGCGATGTGCGGGTGTATGTGGAAACCGGCAAGCTCGACCTGGGCGACGTGAAGCTGGGCGACAGCATCGCGGTGAACGGCGTCTGCCTGACCGCGGTGGAACTGCCGGGCGACGGCTTCTGGGCCGACGTCAGCCGCGAGACCCTGGACTGCACCGCTTTCCATCAGTTGAAGGCCGGCAGCCGGGTCAACCTGGAAAAGGCCCTGACCCCGACCACCCGCCTGGGCGGTCACCTGGTCAGCGGCCATGTCGACGGCGTCGGCGAAGTGGTGGCCCGGGAGGAAAATGCCCGCGCCATCCAGTTCCGTATCCGCGCGCCCAAGGACCTGGCCAAGTACATCGCCCACAAGGGCTCGATCACCGTCGACGGCACCAGCCTGACGGTCAACGCGGTCAATGGCGCCGAGTTCGAGCTGACCATCGTCCCGCACACGCTGGCCGAAACCATCATGGCCGACTACCGGCCGGGTCGGCAGGTCAACCTCGAAGTCGACCTGCTGGCGCGTTACCTGGAGCGCCTGCTGCTGGGCGACAAGGCCGCGGAGCCTTCGAGCGGTGGCATCACCGAAAGTTTTCTGGCCGCTAACGGCTACCTCAAATCCTGAACCTCAAATTTTGAAAGAAGGGGGGTGCCGCGTGGCGCTCAACAGCATCGAAGAACTGGTTGAAGACATCCGCCAAGGCAAGATGGTCATCCTCATGGATGACGAAGACCGCGAGAACGAAGGCGACCTGATCATGGCCGCCGAGTGCTGCAAGGCCGAACACATCAACTTCATGGCCAAGCATGCCCGTGGCCTGATCTGCATGCCGATGAGCCGCGAGCGTTGCGAGCTGCTCAAGCTGCCTTTGATGGCGCCGCGCAACGGTTCCGGGTTCGGTACCAAGTTCACCGTTTCCATCGAGGCCACTACCGGCGTGACCACCGGTATCTCCGCCGCCGACCGCGCACGCACGGTGCAGGCTGCCGCCGCCAAGGACGCCAAGGCCGAAGACATCGTCAGCCCGGGCCACATCTTCCCGCTGATGGCCCAGCCGGGCGGCACCCTGGCCCGCGCCGGCCACACCGAAGCTGCCTGCGACCTGGCGCGCATGGCCGGTTTCGAGCCGAGCGGGGTGATCTGCGAAGTGATGAACGACGACGGCACCATGTCCCGTCGCGCCGAGCTGGAAGCCTTCGCCGCCGAACACGACATCAAGATCGGCACCATCGCCGACCTGATTCACTACCGGATGATCCACGAACGTACCGTTCAGCGGATTGCCGAGCAGCCGCTGGACAGCGAATTGGGCCAGTTCAACCTGGTGACCTACCGTGATTCGGTGGAAGGCGACGTGCACATGGCGCTGACCCTGGGCAACATCTGCGCCGAAGAGCCGACTCTGGTTCGCGTGCACAACATGGACCCGCTGCGCGACCTGCTGATGGTCAAACAGCCTGGCCGCTGGAGCCTGCGGGCCGCCATGGCCACGGTGGCCGAGGCCGGCAGCGGCGTGGTGCTGTTGCTGGGCCACCCCCTGGACGGCGACGTGCTGCTGGCGCATATCCGCGAAACGGCCGAGCACGTGCCTGCGAAAAAACCGACCACCTACAGCATCGTCGGTGCCGGTTCGCAGATTCTGCGCGACCTGGGCGTACGCAAAATGCGCCTGATGAGCGCGCCGATGAAATTTAATGCGATATCCGGTTTCGACCTGGAAGTTGTAGAATACGTGCCCTCCGAATAAAAGCCGGTTGTTGCGGGCTTGAAATTCGCGGTTCAAATATCACTAGTGAGCGCGTAGTGAACGCGCTCCGGCTCTTTAAGAGATTTGTCGAATGACCCTGAAGACCATCGAAGGTACCTTCATCGCCCCCAAAGGCCGCTATGCCCTGGTGGTCGGCCGTTTCAACAGCTTCGTCGTCGAAAGCCTGGTCAGCGGTGCCGTTGACGCCCTGGTCCGTCACGGCGTGAGCGAAAGCGACATCACCGTGATTCGTGCCCCTGGCGCCTTCGAGATTCCGCTGGTGGCGCAGAAAGTCGCGCAGAAGGGCGAGTTCGCGGCGATCATCGCCCTGGGCGCGGTCATTCGTGGCGGCACTCCGCACTTCGAATACGTGGCGGGCGAGTGCACCAAGGGTCTGGCCCAGGTGTCCATGGAGTTCGGCGTACCGGTCGCCTTTGGCGTGCTGACCGTCGACTCGATCGAGCAAGCCATCGAACGTTCCGGCACCAAGGCCGGCAACAAAGGTGCTGAAGCTGCCTTGTCCGCTCTGGAAATGGTCAGCCTGCTGGCGCAGTTGGAGGCCAAGTGATTAGCGACGATAGCGATCGTTTCAACCCGCGCGATCCGAAACCTGCGGACGCTGGCAAGCCATCCAAGAGCGCCAAGCGTCGCGAAGCCCGTCAGCTCGCGACCCAGGCGCTGTACCAATGGCACATGGCCAAGCACTCGCTGAACGAGATCGAAGCGCAGTTCCGGGTCGACAACGATTTCACCGACATCGACGGTGCCTACTTCCGTGAGATCCTGCACGGCGTTCCGGCCAACAAGAATGAGATCGACAACGCTCTCACCCCTTGCCTGGACCTCACCATCGAAGAGCTGGACCCGGTCGAACTGGCGGTTTTGCGCCTGTCCACCTGGGAACTGCTCAAGCGCGTCGACGTGCCGTACCGCGTTGTGATCAACGAAGGTATCGAACTGGCCAAGGTCTTCGGTTCCACCGACGGCCACAAGTTCGTCAACGGCGTACTCGACAAGCTGGCCCCGCGTCTGCGTGAAGCTGAAGTGAAGGCATTCAAGCGCTGATCCGCGCTTGCAGCTGCCATGGGCGAGTTTGAGCTGATCCGTAACTTCTTTGCTGCCGCGCCTTGTGCGCAGGGCGGCGAGGGCGTTGCACTGGGGATTGGCGACGACTGCGCCTTGCTGGCTGTTCCCCCTGGCGAACAGTTGGCGATTTCCACCGACACCCTGGTGGCCGGTGTGCATTTCGCAGATCCCTGCGACCCTTTCCTGCTCGGCCAGCGCTCGCTGGCGGTGGCGGTCAGCGACCTGGCGGCCATGGGCGCCGCGCCTGTCGCCTTCACCCTTGCCCTGACTCTGCCGACGGTTGACGCCGATTGGCTGCAAGCCTATGCCAACGGCCTGAGCGCCATGGCGCAGAGCTGCGGCGTGCGCCTGGTAGGCGGCGATACCACCCGCGGCCCGTTGACCCTGACCATGACCGTGTTCGGTCGCGTGCCCGCCGGCCAGGCCCTGACCCGCAGCGGTGCCCGTCCGGGCGACCTGCTGTGTGTCGGCGGCGAACTGGGCAATGGCGCCGGGGCCTTGCCCCTGGTGCTCGGACAACGCAGCGCCGAGCCGGCGGTCGCCGAGCCTTTGCTGGCCCATTACTGGTCGCCGCAACCGCAACTGGCCCTGGGCCAGGCGCTGCGCGGCAAGGCTACCGCGGCCATGGATATCTCCGATGGCCTGCTGGCCGACTGCGGGCACATTGCTGCCGCTTCAGCTGTCGGCTTGCTGATCGAAAGTGAAAAACTGCCGATGTCCCGGGCGTTGTTGAGCTTTCTCGGTGAGAATGGCGCCCGCTCGGCGGCACTCAGCGGCGGTGACGATTACGTGCTGGTCTTCACCTTGCCCGAAGCCGAGCTGGCGCCGCTGCTCGCCGCCGGCTGGCCGGTGCATGTGCTGGGCCGGGTTGTGGCCGGGCAGGGCGTGGTGCTGCTGGATGCCGAGGGGCGGGACATCACCCCGAGCACTCGGGGCTATCAACATTTTCGGGAGACACCGTGACAGATCATCCCAAACAGGTTCCGGCAGAGTTCGTGCCGCCCTCCGTCTGGCGTAATCCCTGGCATTTTCTGGCCTTCGGCTTCGGTTCGGGCACCTTGCCCAAGGCTCCGGGTACCTGGGGCTCGCTGGTGGCGCTACCGTTCATCCCGCTGTGGCAGATGCTGCCGGACTGGGGTTACTGGCTGATGCTCGGCATCACCATGCTGTTCGGCTTCTGGCTGTGCGGCAAGGTGGCCGACGACCTGCGGGTGCATGACCACGAAGGCATCGTCTGGGACGAAATGGTCGGCATGTGGATCACCCTGTGGCTGGTGCCGGAAGGCTGGCAGTGGTTGCTGGCGGGTTTCCTGATGTTCCGCTTCTTCGACATTCTCAAGCCCTGGCCGATTCGCTGGATCGACCGGCATGTGCACGGCGGTATCGGGATCATGCTCGACGACGTGCTGGCCGGTGTCTTCGCCTGGTTGGCGATGCAGGGGCTGGTGTGGTGCTTTACCTGAGGAATCAGCCATGCCGGCCGTTCGCATTCTGCTGGTAATGCTCTGTGTCTTGACCGCCAGCCTGGTCCGGGCCGCCGAGCCGGCGGCGCTTCCCGGCGAAATCCGGGTGGCCAGCGAGGAGTGGGACAGCTACACCCAGGCCGATGGCCAGGGCATGGCCTGGGATATCCTGCGCGAGGTCTTCGAGACCCAGGGCGTAAAGCTCGACATGCGCAGCGTGCCGTACACCCGCTCGGTCGGGCTGGTGCAGCGGCGTGAAGTCGACGCCCTGGTCGGCTCCTATCGGGACGAAACCGATGGCGCCCTGTATCCGCGCTGGAATTACGACACCGACCATATCTACAGCCTGGGCCTGGCGACGAACCCGCCGCCGACCCTGGCCACGCTCGGCAACTATCGCCTGGTCTGGGTACGCGGCTATCGCTACCAGGACTACTTGCCCAATATTCAGCGTTTCAATGAAATCCGCCGGCGTGTCGGTATCCTGCCGATGCTCCAGCAAGGCCGCGCCGACTTCTATATCGATGCCCTGACCGAGGTCGATGTTGTCCTGTCCCAGGCCGGGGACCGCTCGCAGTTCCGGCGCAGCCATTTGGCCGAACTGCCACTGTTCCTGGGTTTTGCCAACAATGAACGTGGGCGGGTGCTGTGCGCCCTGTTCGATCGGCGGATGGCCGAGTTGGTGAAAAATGGCCGTTTGCGCCCGATTTTCCAGCGCTGGCAGCAGCCCTATCCGTTCGATACCGGGCGTCCGCCTGAAGACCGTTGATCTAACTTCTCGATCTTTATGTCCGATAATTCAGCCTAAGCGTCTGTCGGAAGCTGCTGTTACAATGCCGCCTCTGCGAATCTCCAGTCCCATACAGATCAGGAGCACAACGGTGCCCGTCGTTTTTGTTGCCGCTTCCAAGCTGCCTACCCCTTTTGCGCAATTCACCATGCACGGTTTTCTCGATGAAGCCACCGGCCGCGAGCACGTCGTGCTCAGCCTGGGTGATATTGCCGATGGCGCTCCGGTGCTCGGCCGGTTGCACTCCGAATGCCTGACCGGCGATGCCCTGTTCAGCCAGCGCTGCGACTGCGGTTCGCAACTGGAAGCCGCCCTGCAGGCGATCGCCCGCGAAGGCCGTGGCGTGCTCCTGTACCTGCGTCAGGAAGGCCGCGGCATCGGCCTGCTCAACAAGATCCGCGCCTATGAGTTGCAGGATGGCGGCGCCGACACCGTGGAAGCCAACGAACGCCTGGGCTTTGCCGCCGACCAGCGTGACTACGCCATGTGCCTGCCGATGCTCGAGCACCTGGGGGTGAAATCCCTGCGGCTGATGACCAACAACCCGCGCAAGGTCAAGGCCCTGACCGAGATGGGCATAGTCGTTGCCGAGCGCGTGCCGCTGCATACCGGCCACAACCCGCACAACAAACTCTACCTGGCCACCAAGGCCAGCAAGCTCGACCACATGATGGGCAACGAGCACCAGGGCGAGGTAGACCGGGCGTGACCCGCGGTCAGGTCCGGCGGCGCCTGGCCGTCAGTTGGTGGCAATACCTGGCGCTGGCGCTGCTGCCGTTGTTCGTGATCAACCTGGTGTTTGGCCAGGGCGAGCCGCTGCTGCCGATTCTGGCGATGCCGTTTTTCATTGCTGGCGTGGCCTCGATGTTTGTCAGCCTGCGTTTTTTCGGCGGCTACAAACGGGCCTTGATCGCCACCCATAAAGCCCTCGATACCCCCGAAGAGCCAGCGGCCTGGATCGAGTTGGCGGCCCGCCGTCGCGCGGCGTTTCTGGCGGCGGCGCTGCCGGCCTGGGTCGGTGCCCTGGCGGTATTCGTAGGCCTGGAAGCGGTGCCGCTGATCCTCCTGGCGCTGTCCACCGCGGTGCTGTTCTACCTCTACCGCATCCCGCGTCAGCTCGGTTGATGCGCCGCTGGCTGGCAGTCCTGCTGCTGGCCCTCGCAGGCCCGGCGCTGGCCGTGGAGCGCGTGGTCAGCCTCGCGCCTTCGCTATCGGAAATCGTCGTCGAACTGGATTCCGCCGACCTGCTGGTCGGTGTGCTCGACGCCGGCGAGCGTCCTCCCCAATTGCACAACCTGCCGTCGGTGGGCCGTTATGGCCAGCTGGACATGGAGCGGCTGCTTAGCCTCAGGCCGGATCTGCTCCTGCTCTGGCCCGGCAGCGTCGGCCCGGTCCAGCGCGAACAGCTCAGCCGCCTGGGCATCCCGACCCTGGTGGCCGAACCCCACAGCCTCGACCAGCTCACCACTCAAATTGCAACTATCGCCGCCCGGCTAGGGCGCCCACAACGCGGCCTGGAGCGTGCCAATGAGTTGCGGCAGCAACTGGCCGGCCTGCGTCAGCGTTATGCCCGCAGTGCACCGATGGCGGTGTTTTATCAGGTCTGGGACCAGCCGTTGTACACCGTGGGCGGCGGGCAAATCATCAGCGATGCCTTGAGTGTGTGCGGCGCGCGCAATGTATTTGCCGACCTGCCGCTGCCGGCGCCCCAGGTCAGCGTCGAGTCGGTGTTGCAGCGCAACCCTGAAGTGATTCTGGCCAGCACCCAGGCGCAACTTGACGCCTGGAAAGCCTGGCCGCAATTGAAGGCGGTGGCGCAAGGCAGGTTGTTGCTGATCAGCGATAAAGGCCTGGAGCGGCCGAGCGGGCAGATGATCGCCGCGACGGCCAAGCTCTGTGAGTTGCTTGAATCTGAGTAGCTGCGGCTAGCGCATCGCGGGCAAGCCTCGCTCCTACAGAAAGATGTGCAATCCCTGTGTAGGAGCGAGGCTTGCCCGCGATAGCGTTCTTACAGGCCCGACCTGACTAAAGCTCCGGCGTCCAGGTCACCCCGAACATCCAGGCCCGGCCTTGTTCCCGATACCCGTACTGCGCGCCGTCATGGCTGTACAGCACCCGGCTGTAGGACTTGTCGAGCAGATTGTCGACCTTCAGTTCCAGCCGGACTTCGCGATTCAGCGCCCAGCTGCTGCGCAAGCCCAGCAGGGCATAGCCGCCGAGGCGTTGCTGGTTGGCCAGGTCGTCATAGCTGCTGCTCACCGCCTGCCAGCTGGCGCCGAGGCCCAGGCGGTCGAACTGCCGATCCAGGTCCAGGCTCAAGGTGCGCCGGGCACGGCGGGCGAGGGTGTGGCCGGTGCCGCGGTCGCGGGGATCGATGATCGCCAGCCCCAGATTGCTCTGCCAGCCGAACAACTCCTGCTGCAGCGTCGCCTCGAAGCCATTGATACGTGCCGAGGCGACGTTCTGTGGGCGCGAATTGCTGCCGAAGATAATCGCGTCTTCCAGGTCGGTGCGGTACAGCGAGGTTTCCAGGCGAGTGGTTTCGTTCAGCTGGCTGCGCCATTGCAGCTCGTAGCTTTTCGAGGTCTCGGGCTTGAGGTCGGGGTTGCTGAAGTCGGGGTAGTACAGGTCGTTGAAGGTCGGGGCGCGGAAGCCTTCGCTGTAGGTCAGCAGGACATCGTTATCTGCATTAAACGGCAGGGTGAGGGTGCCGCTCCAGCTGTTCTGGCCGCCGAACTGCTGGTTCTGGTCGCGACGCAGGCCCAGTTCGGTGGAGAAACTGTCGGTCTTGAAGCGATGCTGGACAAAGGCCGCGCGGTTCCAGCGGCTGTCTTCGGCGAAGGCGGTACTGCTGTTGACCCGGTCTTGGTACCAGTCGCCGCCGACGATCAGGCTGTTGCGTTCGTCGAGGGTCAGGTCGTTCTGCCAGTTGACCGAGTCGCGGTAGGTGTTGAACACCGTGCGTTCGTCGCTGAGCTTGTCGAAGGTCTTCTCGCGGTTTTCGCTGTGGCCCAGTTCCAGGCGCGACTTCCAGACGTCGTTGATACGCCCGTCGACATAGCTGCTGAAGCTGCTGACCGCGAATTCGCTGTAGGGCTTCTGGGGGAGGCTCTCGAAGGCGCTGCCATTGAAATACGAACGCCCGAAGGGGTTGTCGAACTCGCTTTTGCCGCGGTTATCCAGCAGGTTCAGGCCCGCTTCCCAGTCGTCGTTGAAGGCGTGGCTCAGGCTCAGGCTGAGGGACTGGTTGCGGTAGGCGTCATTATCGCGATCGCTGGCATAGGACTCATGGGTGCGATTGCTCCCGGCCGTGTCGTCGAGGCTGGCGCCCAGGCTGAAGCGAGTCTGCTGGTCGCCGCCGGACAGGCCGATGCTGCGCTCCCAGCTCTGGTGGCTGCCGACCCCCAGGTGCAGGCGGGGTTGCAGGCCCTGCTCGGCGCTGCGCCGGGTGAAGATCTGGATCACCCCGCCGATGGCGTCGCTGCCGTAGATCACCGAGCGTGAACCGCGCAGTACTTCCACCCGCTCGATCTGCTGGATATTCAGATGTTGCAGATTGCTGTCGCCGGAGCTCGAACTGCCGATGCGCTGGCCGTCCACCAGCACCAGGGTCTGCGCCGACGAAGTGCCGCGGATATAGATCCCAGGCACGCTGCCCCGGCCGCCACTCTGCGCCACTTGCACGCCAGGCACCCGTTGCAGCAGGTCGGTGACGCTGGAGGGTTGCAGGCGGTCGATGTCGTCGCGGGTGAACACGGTGTTGGCGGCGCTGCTGTCGTTGCGGGCCTCTACCTGGCGGTTGGCGCTGATCAGCGTGTCGGGCAGCTTGAGGGCCTGTTCGCGGTCGAGATTGTCGGCCAGCAGTTGGCCGGTGGGCAGCAGGCAAAGGGTCAGGGTGAGGTGCGAGGGTTTCATCGGCAATCTATAGCGAATGGAGCATGCAAGGAAAAACCGTGCGACCTCAAAAGCAACGCCCCCTTTCGGGGGCGATCGCAGCCTTCGGCAGCGGCTACAGGTTACAGGCCGAGCCGTTGCAGGCGTGCCCGTACGGCGGCTTCGATACCGGCTTCGTCCAGGCCGCATTCGGCCAGCATCTGCGCCGGCTTGGCGTGTTCGACGTAGAGGTCCGGCAGGCCCAGGTGCAGGATCGGCTTGAGGATCGCCTCGCGCGCCAGGAACTCGCCGACCGCGCCACCGGCGCCGCCCATGATGGCGTTCTCTTCGATAGTCACCAGCAGTTCGTGGCTGGCGGCGATTTCGCATACCAGGGCTTCATCCAGCGGCTTGACGAAACGCATGTCGACCACAGTGGCATCCAGCTTGTCGGCGACTTTCAGCGCCTCGGCCAGTTGCACGCCGAACACCAGCAGGGCGACCTTGCTGCCCTGGCGACGGACCACGCCCTTGCCGATCTCGATCGGCTGCAGGTCCTTTTCGATGGTGGCGTTCGGGCCGGTACCGCGTGGATAACGCACGGCGGCCGGGCCGTTGTACAGGTGGCCGGTGCTGAGCATCTTGCGCAGCTCGTTCTCGTCGCTCGGGGTCATCACCAGCATGCCGGGGATGCAGCGCAGGAACGACAGGTCGAAGCTGCCGGCGTGGGTCGGGCCGTCTTCGCCCACCAGGCCGGCACGGTCGATGGCGAACAGCACGTCGAGGTTCTGCACCGCTACGTCATGCACCAGCTGGTCGTAACCGCGCTGCAGGAAGGTCGAATAGATCGCCACCACCGGCTTGGCGCCTTCGCAGGCCATGCCGGCCGCCAGGGTCACTGCGTGCTGCTCGGCAATCGCCACGTCGAAATAGCGCAGCGGGAAGCGCTCGCTGAAGGCCACCAGGTCCGAGCCTTCCTTCATCGCCGGGGTAATGCCCACCAGGCGCGGGTCAGCGGCGGCCATGTCGCACAGCCATTCGCCGAATACTCCGGAGTACTTCGGCCCACCGGCCTTTTTCGGCGCGGCGGCGGGGCTGTCCAGGGGGTCGAGCTTGGTGATGGCGTGGTAGCCGATCGGGTCGACTTCCGCTGGGGCAAAACCCTTGCCCTTCTTGGTCACCACGTGCAGGAACTGCGGACCCTTGAGGTCGCGCATGTTGCGCAGGGTGGCGATCAGGGTCGGCAGGTCGTGGCCGTCGATCGGGCCGATGTAGTTCCAGCCCAGCTCTTCGAACAGGGTGCCGGGAACCAGCATGCCTTTTGCGTATTCTTCGGTGCGGCGGGCGATTTCCCAGGCGCCGGGCAGGCGCGACAGCACCTTCTTGCTGCCTTCGCGCATGCTGGCGTAGGTGCGGCTGGAAAGAATCTTGGCCAGGTAGTTGGACAGGCCGCCGACGTTGCGCGAGATCGACATGTCGTTGTCGTTGAGGATCACCAGCATGTTGGCGTCCACTTCCGGCGCGTGGTTCAGCGCCTCGAAGGCCATGCCCGCGGTCAGGGCGCCGTCGCCGATCACCGCGATGGCCTTGCGTTCGCTGTTCTGCAGGCGGGCGGCAATGGCCATGCCCAGCGCCGCGCTGATCGAGGTACTGGAGTGGCCGACGCCAAAGGTGTCGTACTCGCTCTCGGAGCGCCGCGGAAAGGCGGCCAGGCCGTCCTTCTGGCGCAGGCTGGCCATGCGCTCGCGGCGACCGGTGAGGATCTTGTGCGGATAAGCCTGATGACCCACGTCCCACACCAGGCGGTCGTCCGGCGTGTCGAAGACGTAATGCAGCGCGATGGTCAGCTCGATGACGCCCAGGCCGGCACCGAAATGCCCACCGGTCTGGCCGACCGTATAGAGCAATTCCAGGCGCAACTCATCGGCCAGGGTTTCCAGCTCGGCTTCGCCTAACCGGCGCAGGCCGTCCGGCGTGTTGGCACGGTCGAGCAGGGGCGTGGTCGGGCGCTTGCGGGGAATCTCATGAAACGTCGTGGGCATCAGGCGAATCGTTATAGGTATAAAAGAGGCGGCAGTTTACCTTATGCATCGCAAGCTGCCCACGCAGAGCGCGGAACTTGGCCGATATGCGGTCTGCCGCGCCGGGGTCGATCAACTGCGTCGTTCGACGATATAACGCGCCAGTTCCCGCAGGGGCTCGGCGCCCGCGTCAAAGGGTCGCAGTGCGTGCAGGGCCTGATCGCGCAGTTCCAGGGCATAGGCCTTGGCCGCTTCCAGGCCGAGCAGGGCCGGGTAGGTCGGTTTGTCCCGGGCGATGTCGGCACCCTGGCGTTTTCCGAGGGTCGCGGTATCGCTTTCCACGTCGAGAATATCGTCCTGCACCTGGAACGCCAGGCCGATGGCCTGGGCATAGGTCTGCAGGGACTTGAGCTCGTCTTTTTCGGCCCGGCCGCTGGCCAGGGCGCCGAGCTTGACGCTGGCCTCGATCAGCGCGCCGGTCTTGTGCCGGTGCATGTACTCCAGGGCTTTCTGGTCGAGCTTGAGACCCACGGAACCGAGGTCGATGGCCTGGCCGCCGACCATGCCCGCCGGGCCCGCGGCCAGCGCCAGGGCGCTGACCATCCGCAGGCGGATCTCGGCACTCGAATCGCTCAGGCGCGGGTCGAGCAGGGCGCTGAAGGCCAGGCTCTGCAAACCGTCGCCGGCGAGAATCGCGCAGGCTTCATCGAAGGCTTTGTGGGTAGTTGGCTGGCCGCGACGCAGGTCGTCGTCGTCCATGGCTGGCAGATCGTCGTGCACCAGGGAATAGGCGTGGATCAGCTCCACCGCGCAGGCCGCGCCGTTGGCCTGCTCCGGCCGGGCACCGAGGGCTTCGCAGGCGGCGTAGGCCAGCAGCGGGCGCACGCGCTTGCCGCCGTTCATCACGCTGTAGCGCATGGCCTGGTAAAGACGGGCCAGCTCCGGGCTTGGCGCGTGGAACAGGGTTTCCAGTGCAGCATTGACCCGGGCCTGGCTGCTGGCCTGATAGGCCGCGATCATTCTGGTTGTTCCGCGTCGAAGGGTTCTTCGGCCAGTTCGCCATCGCGCTCCAGCAGGATCTGCACCTTCTGCTCGGCCTGGGCCAGCGCCGCCTGGCAATCGCGGGTCAGGCCGATGCCTTGCTCGAAGGCGGTCAACGAGTCTTCCAGCGACAGCTCGCCGTTCTCCAGACGCTCGACCAGCGTTTGCAGGTCGGCGAGGGATTGTTCGAAATCTAAGGCAGCTTTTTTGCGGGCCATGGCGGCTATCCCGGTTGACGTTAAACCGGCGCGACACTAGCAGACATGGGGTTTTGGGGCAAATGAGAGGGGGTTGCCGAACGGCTCGGCAGGGCGATTTTCTGCCCTGGGTCAGGGGCCGGTTGCGCGGGTCGACCTTCTGTCGCCATTTCTTGCTTTACGACAAGGAAAGTTGCGCGCGCTTGCCTTGCAATGCCCCATCGTTGATTGGCAAGGAGAAGCTGCAATGAGTGTTTTTCGAAGTGTATTGGGAGCCTGTGTGCTGCTTGGCAGCTGTGCCAGCAGCCTGGTCCTGGCCGGTGGGGCAGAGGGTTTGCAGCGGGTGCAGGTCGAGCTGGTCGCACCGCCGCTGGTTCATCCTCATGAGCAAGTGGTCAACGGGCCGCCCAAGGTGGTGCAGTTCCGCATGAGTATCGAAGAGAAAAAAATGGTCATCGACGACCAGGGCACCACGCTCCAGGCCATGACCTTCAACGGGTCCATGCCCGGCCCGACGCTGGTGGTGCATGAGGGTGACTATGTGGAGCTGACACTGGTCAATCCGCCGACCAACAGCATGCCCCATAACGTCGACTTTCACGCGGCCACCGGCGCCCTGGGCGGGGCGGGCCTGACCCAGGTGGTGCCGGGGCAGGAAGTGGTGCTGCGTTTCAAGGCCGACCGCAGCGGCACCTTTGTCTATCACTGCGCGCCGCAAGGCATGGTGCCGTGGCATGTGGTGTCGGGCATGAACGGCGCACTGATGGTGCTGCCCCGTGACGGCCTGCGCGATCCTCAGGGCAAGCCCCTGCATTACGACCGCGTCTACACCATAGGCGAATCCGACCTGTATATCCCCAAGGACAAGGACGGCCACTACAAGGACTACCCGGACCTGGCGTCCAGCTACCAGGACACTCGCGCGGTCATGCGCACCCTGACTCCGAGCCACGTGGTGTTCAACGGCCGTGTCGGCGCCCTGACCGGTGCCAACGCGCTGACCTCCAAGGTCGGTGAAAGCGTGCTGTTCATCCATTCCCAGGCCAACCGCGACAGCCGTCCACACCTGATTGGCGGCCATGGCGACTGGGTCTGGACCACTGGCAAATTCGCCAACCCGCCGCAACGCAACATGGAAACCTGGTTTATCCCCGGCGGCTCCGCGGTCGCGGCGCTGTACACCTTCAAGCAGCCGGGTACCTACGTGTACCTCAGCCACAACCTGATCGAGGCCATGGAACTGGGGGCCCTGGCCCAGATCAAGGTGGAAGGGCAGTGGGACGATGACCTGATGACCCAGGTGAAAGCGCCGGGGCCGATCGTCGAGAGCAAGTAATAGGTGGACGGGCGGGGATATTGCTCGGATCTTGAACATTTCGTAAAAGTCCGTAATATCCTCGCCATGCTCATCGACCAAATCAAAGCCCTGGCCAGCGACATCCGTATGCAGATGCTCGAATGGCTGAAGGACCCGGAAGGCAACTTCCCGCCCCAGGGGCATGACGCGCCGAAAGAAATCGGCATCTGCATGACTCACCTGCAGCACAAGGCCGCGCTTTCGGCGTCCAGCACGTCCAGCCATCTGACGATCCTGCAGCAGGCCGGGCTGGTCGAGGCCACGCGTATCGGCAAATGGACTTACTTTCGCCGTAACGAAGCGGCCATTGCTGCTTTTGCCGAGCAACTGAAGCGCGAACTCTGAGTTTTTTTACTTGAACATTTCGTTATTTTTCGAAATGAAAAGGCAACCCAGGAGGATCTGTTCATGAAAGCAATCTACGTACAACCCGGTGGTGGCTACGACAAAGTAGTGGTCGGCGAGGCTCCGGCCGCGGCGCCACAAGCGGGCGAAATCACCGTGCGCTTGCGCGCCAGCTCCCTCAACTACCACGATTTCGCGGTGGTCAGCGGCATGTGGGGCCCGACTGAGTCGCGCATCCCGATGGCCGATGGCGCCGGTGAAGTGGTAGCGGTGGGCGAGGGTGTCAGTGAATTCGCCATCGGCGACTCGGTGGTCAGCACCTTCTTCCCCGAATGGCTGGACGGCCGGCCGAATGTCATAGGTTTCGCCACGGTGCCGGGCGATGGCCTGGATGGTTACGCCCGGGAAGTCGTTACCGCCCGCGCCACCGCCTTCACCCGTGCGCCCAAGGGCTGGAGCCACGCCGAAGCGGCGACCCTTACCACCGCCGGCCTTACCGCCTGGCGCGCGCTGGTGGACGACGGCCGCGTAACTGCCGGCGATACCGTGCTGGTGCAAGGCACCGGCGGTGTGTCGATCTTCGCCCTGCAATTCGCCAAGATGCTCGGCGCTACCGTGATCGCCACTTCGTCCAGCGATGCCAAGCTGGAACGCTTGAAAGCCCTCGGCGCCGATCACCTGATCAACTACCGCCAGGACCCGACCTGGGGCGAGACCGTACAGAAGCTCACCGCCGGCCGTGGCGTCGACCATGTGATCGAAGTGGGCGGCCCCTCCACCCTGGAGCAGTCGATGATCGCCGCGCGGGTCGGTGGCCATATCTCGGTGATCGGCATCCTGACCGGGGTTGCCGGTGAGTTCCCGATCGTCACCGCGCTGGTCAAGCAACTGCGTCTGCAAGGCGTGCTGGTGGGCAGCCGCCGGCAGCAGCAGGACATGGTCCGCGCGATCGACGCCAACGGCATGCATCCGATCCTCGACAAGCACTTCGCCCTGGACGCGATGGTCGATGCCTTCCGCTACCAGGAAAGCAACCAGCACTTCGGCAAGATCATTCTCGATATCTGATCCTGCCTGGCCGGCCGCCGCGGATCACTCACTCTGATCCGTGGTGGCCAGCACCTCGTTGATCTTCCAGCAGCCTTTGTCCTTGACCAGCAGCAGGTCGACGATCTGCGTGGTGTCCGGCGTGTTGCCCAGGGTCACCGACTCACGCGCCGAGGTGCCTTGCACCTGCGGTTCGCTGACCTTGATCTGGGTCAGCCACTCATCCATGTAGTCCTGGGTCTTGAGGAAGTAGTCCTCTTCCAGGCCCTCGGGGCTGCTCATCTGTTTCTTGATCCGTTCGATCAGCGTTTGCGTGACGTACTGCTGCAGGTGCGGCAGGTCATCGGTGATCGGGTCTTTTTCGTTGCTGAAACTCTGCAGGTACCAGTTGTAGAAGGCCTCGGCCACTGGCTTGGGCGAGCTGGCGCAGTCAGCGAGCGCGAGGGGTTGATGGAAAGCCGCGGCGAGGAGCAGCAGGGGGAACAGCTTTCTCATGGGGACGTCCTTACAGGAGTTAAGACATTGAGCCGTTGAGACATCAGGTTTATGGCCGAGTGCTCGATTTCAACACGCTGTGGCCCGGATCGCTATCTGCCTGTGCGTTGGCAGCGCTTTGCAATACAAATACGCTTTCAAATGCTGTAGTCTTCAAACTACAGTCGCGGGATGATCGGGATCAAACAGACCGCGACCTTTATGGAGTGGGAAAACAGGCTCAAGGATTCCAGAGCCAGAGCGTTGATTGCTGCGCGGATTTTTCGCCTGGCCAACGGTCTTGCCGGGGACGTGTCCCCGGTGGGCGAAGGCGTCAGTGAGTTGCGCATCCATTACGGGCCGGGCTACCGGGTTTACTTCCAGCAGCGCGGCTTGCAACTCGTCATCCTGTTGTGCGGCGGCGACAAGAGTCGCCAGAGCCGCGATATCGAACTGGCCAAATACCTGGCCCGTCGTTGGAGCCGATCATGAACGAACCGCTATTCGACTATGACCCCGCCACGGCCTTGCGCGACCCGCAAGCCATCGCCCTGTTCATGGCGGACGCCTTCGAAACCGGCGATGCCGGCTATATCGCCAAAGCCCTGGGTGTGGTGGCGCGGGCCAAGGGCATGACTGAGCTGGCCCATGAAACCGGGCTGTCCCGCGAGCAGCTGTATCGCTCATTCAGCGAAAAAGGCAACCCGACCCTGAAGACCCTGCTGGCGGTGATGCGTGCACTGGGACTGGACATGACGGCGCGGGTGCATGGGGCGTCTTGATTGATGGCCAGGCCGCGCAGCCAATGTCGGAGTGGGTGGCCCTGTCCAGCGCCTGGCGGGAATTCATGGAGCACGGGGCGAATGAGCTTCGCCCCGTTCCAGTGTTCGCCGATTTTTAACGCCCCGCGCCAGCCTCGGCCGGCCGGTTGGCGTCGAGCAACGCACTCACTACGGCATTGGCCATCTCCACCGAGTGGATTATCGACCAGATCAGCCCGCGCTCCACACCGCTGGCGCGTTCGCTGATCTCGTCGCTGACCTGTACCGCGCAATCCAGTAGCAGCGACACATGCACCAAGGCTTCTTCGGCGCTGACGCCGGGGCGGACGCTGAACAGGGCGTCACGGCCCACGGCTGTCGGGACGGTGGCTTTCAGGTTGCCGAGGATTGAGGTTTCAGCGGTGTTCGCGGCCAGGGCCAGGCGGA
>NZ_JACNDE010000061.1:0-22907 GCF_017351415.1 Pseudomonas sp. FW305-25
AGCAACAACCCGCAAACCCGTGAGTGGCAAACCCTCAGCAGCGAGCACCACCTGGCCCCGTTCAGCGACTTCAAGCAATTGAAGGAGAAGGGCCCGCGGATCATCACCAACGCCGAGGGCGTTTATCTCTGGGACAGCGAGGGCAACAAGATCCTCGACGGCATGGCCGGGCTGTGGTGCGTGGCCATCGGTTATGGCCGCGAAGAACTGGCCGACGCCGCCAGCAAGCAGATGCGCGAGCTGCCGTACTACAACCTGTTCTTCCAGACCGCCCACCCGCCGGCGCTGGAACTGGCCAAGGCCATCTCCGATGTGGCCCCCAAGGGCATGAACCATGTGTTTTTCACCGGCTCGGGCTCCGAAGGCAACGACACCATGCTGCGCATGGTTCGCCACTACTGGGCGATCAAGGGCCAGCCGAAGAAGAAAACCATCATCAGCCGCGTCAACGGCTATCACGGCTCCACCGTGGCCGGCGCGAGCCTGGGCGGCATGACCTATATGCACGAACAGGGCGACTTGCCGATCCCGGGCATCGTGCATATCCCGCAGCCTTACTGGTTCGGCGAAGGCGGCGACATGACCCCGGACGAGTTCGGGATCTGGGCGGCCAACCAGCTGGAAGAGAAGATTCTCGAAGTCGGCGTCGATAACGTCGGTGCCTTCATCGCCGAGCCGATCCAGGGCGCGGGCGGCGTAATCGTGCCGCCAGAAAGCTACTGGCCGCGGATCAAGGAAATCCTCGCCAAGTACGACATCCTGTTCGTCGCCGACGAGGTGATCTGTGGGTTCGGGCGGACCGGTGAGTGGTTCGGTAGCGATTTCTACGACCTCAAGCCGGACATGATGACCATCGCCAAGGGCCTGACCTCCGGCTACATCCCCATGGGTGGCCTGATCGTGCGCGACGAAGTGGTGGCGGTGCTCAACGAGGGCGGCGATTTCAACCACGGTTTCACCTATTCCGGGCACCCGGTGGCCGCCGCCGTGGCCCTGGAAAACATCCGCATCATGCGCGACGAAAAAATTATCGAGCGCGTCAAGGCAGAAACGGCACCGTATTTGCAGAAACGCCTGCGGGAACTGAACGATCACCCGCTGGTGGGTGAGGTTCGCGGAGTCGGCCTGTTGGGCGCCATCGAGCTGGTTCAGGACAAGGCCACCCGTGCGCGGTATGTCGGAAGAGGCGTCGGCATGATCTGCCGGCAGTTCTGCTTCGACAATGGCCTGATCATGCGCGCCGTGGGCGACACCATGATCATCGCTCCGCCCCTGGTGATCACCAAGGAGGAGATCGATGAGCTGGTGAGCAAGGCCCGCAAGTGCCTGGACCTGACCTTGAGTGCGTTACAGGGCTAAGTGCTAGGCTCTGAGCGGAGTACCCCGCGGTACTTCGCTCGGGGCGGCCATAAAGGATGGGGTCTTCTGTTGAAAGCCCGCCTTGGAACTTGCCAGACTACCGCCTGTTTTTAGTTGCCTGGCAACCGGTCGCTGAACACAAGGTTAAAAAGAATAATTGGAGCATGACGCATGAAGGCAATAGGTATGAAGAAAGCTGGCAAGACCCTCCTCGCCATGTCCCTGATGGGCGCGATGGCGGCAGTGGCCCAGGCAGACGACAAAGTGCTGCACGTTTACAACTGGTCCGACTACATCGCACCTGACACCATCGCGAACTTCGAGAAAGAGTCCGGGATCAAGGTGGTCTACGACGTTTTCGATAGCAACGAGACCCTGGAAGCGAAACTGCTGGCAGGCAAGTCCGGTTACGACGTGGTCGTGCCGTCGAACAACTTCCTGGCCAAACAGATCAAGGCCGGTGTTTATCAGGAGCTGGACGTCTCCAAGTTGCCCAACTGGAAAAACCTGAACCAGGATCTGCTCAAGGCGGTTTCGGTCAGTGACCCGGGCAACAAGCACGCTTTCCCATACATGTGGGGTTCCATCGGCATCGGCTACAACCCGGAGAAGGTCAAGGCTGCGCTGGGCGTCGACAAGATCGATTCCTGGGACACCCTGCTCAAGCCCGAGAACATCGCCAAGCTCAAGGGCTGCGGCGTGAGCTTCCTCGACTCGCCAACCGAAATGATCCCGGTCGCCCTGCATTACCTGGGCCTGCCGACCGACAGCCAAAAGAAAGACGACATCAAGAAAGCCGAAGAGCTGTTCCTCAAGATCCGTCCTTCGATCACCTACTTCCACTCCTCCAAGTACATCTCGGACCTGGCCAACGGCAACATCTGCGTAGCGGTCGGTTACTCGGGTGACGTGCAGCAGGCCAAGTCCCGCGCCGCCGAAGCCGGCGACAAGGTAAAAGTCAGCTACGTCATTCCGAAAGAAGGCGCCGGCACCTTCTACGACATGGTCGCTATCCCCAAGGATGCGGAAAACGTCGAGGGCGCCTACAAGTTCATGACCTTCCTGCAGAAGCCTGAAGTCATGGCCGGCATCACCAACGCCGTGCGTTTCCCGAACGGCAACGCCGCCGCAACGGCACTGGTAGAAAAAGACATCACCAGCGATCCGGGCATCTACCCGCCAGCCGACGTGCAGGCCAAGCTGTATGCGATCGCCGATCTGCCGGCCGCCACCCAGCGTGAGTTGACCCGCAGCTGGACCAAGATCAAATCCGGCAAATAAACCGGTTTGAGGCAGCAACCGCTGGCTGTCGTCCCCGCGAGGGCGGTCAGCGGTGCAATTAAATGACAGAAAGTTTTGCTGGATCGGTTTATCGAAGGTAAGTTGCGCGCCGGTTTTGTTGCCGGGCAGCTCTTGGCTGTCATGTAGTGCGGGCAACTCAGGCCCAATTGTTGAGAGGACCTCCACTTGCCTATTTCTTTATTTCGCAAAGCCATGCTGGTGGGCGCCGGGCTGACGCTGGCCGTCAGCGCTTATGCCGCGCCGACCGTGCATATTTATAACTGGTCTGACTATATCGGTCAGAGCACATTGGCGGACTTCGAAAAGGCCACCGGCATCAAGCCGCTGTACGACGTGTTCGATTCCAACGAAACCCTGGAAGGCAAGTTGCTCGCCGGTCGTACCGGTTATGACGTGGTCGTGCCGTCCAACCACTTCCTGGGCAAGCAGATCAAGGCCGGGGCGTTCCAGAAGCTCGACAAGGCACAGCTGCCCAACTATTCCAATCTCGATCCGGTGCTGCTCAAGCGCCTGGAAAAGAACGATCCGGGCAACCAGTACGCCGTGCCTTACCTGTGGGGCACCAACGGCATCGGCTACAACGTCGAGAAGGTCAAGGCCGCGCTGGGCGTGGACAAGATCGACTCCTGGGCCATGCTGTTCGAGCCGGAAAACATCAAGAAGCTGTCGAGCTGCGGCGTGGCCTTCCTCGACTCCGCCGATGAAATGCTCCCGGCGGTGCTCAACTACATGGGCCTGGACCCCAACAGCCAGAACCCCGACGACTACAAGAAGGCCGAAGCCAAGTTGCTGGCGGTGCGGCCTTACGTGACCTACTTCAACTCCTCGAAATACATCTCCGACCTGGCCAATGGCGAAATCTGCGTGGCCGCGGGTTTCTCCGGCGATGTGTTCCAGGCCAAGGCGCGCGCCGCCGAAGCCGGCAAGGGCATCGAAATCGCCTATGTGATTCCCAAGGAAGGCGGCAACCTCTGGTTCGACATGCTGGCCATTCCCAAGGACGCCGGTAACGTCAAGCAGGCCCATGCCTTCATCAATTACCTGCTCAAGCCTGAGGTGATCGCCCAGGTCAGTGATTCCGTCGGTTATGCCAACCCGAACCCCAAGGCGGGCGAGCTGATGGACCAGTCGGTCCGCAAGGACGAAGCCGTTTACCCGGCGCAGGAGATTGTCGACAAGCTGTACGTCAACTCAGAGTTGCCGCCCAAGATCCAACGACTCATGACCCGCAGCTGGACCAAGGTCAAGTCGGGCAAATAGCGTCAATCGCTCAAACTATCCAGAGTTCGCCCGCATGGGGCGAACTGCAAATTCTGTTGGGAGTTTCGTAAATGGCAGTTGCCTCCGGCGCCTACAAGAAAGCCCTCGAGGGCGACCAGACACCGAAGCAGGTGTTGGTCAAGATCGACCGGGTCACGAAGAAGTTCGACGAGACGATTGCCGTGGACGATGTGTCCCTGGAAATCAAGAAAGGCGAGATCTTCGCCCTGCTCGGCGGTTCTGGCTCGGGTAAGTCCACCCTGCTGCGGATGCTCGCGGGGTTCGAACGGCCCACGGAGGGGCGCATCTACCTGGACGGTGTGGACATCACCGACATGCCGCCCTACGAGCGGCCGATCAACATGATGTTCCAGTCCTATGCCTTGTTCCCGCACATGACTGTGGCGCAGAACATCGCCTTCGGCCTGCAGCAGGACAAGATTCCCAAGGCCGAGATCGATGCCCGCGTGGCCGAGATGCTCAAGCTGGTGCAGATGAGCC
This sequence comes from Pseudomonas sp. FW305-25, assembly GCF_017351415.1. Classification (NCBI taxonomy): domain Bacteria; kingdom Pseudomonadati; phylum Pseudomonadota; class Gammaproteobacteria; order Pseudomonadales; family Pseudomonadaceae; genus Pseudomonas; species Pseudomonas sp. FW305-25. The sequence goes on from NZ_JACNDE010000061.1 coordinate 4,423, forward strand.
AGTACGCCAAGCGCAAGCCGCACCAGCTCTCCGGCGGCCAGCGCCAGCGCGTGGCCCTGGCCCGTTCCCTGGCCAAGCGACCGAAACTGCTGCTGCTCGACGAACCGATGGGCGCCCTGGATAAAAAGCTGCGCTCGCAGATGCAACTGGAGCTGGTGGAGATCATCGAGCGGGTCGGCGTGACCTGCGTGATGGTGACCCACGACCAGGAAGAAGCCATGACCATGGCCGAGCGTATCGCGATCATGCACCTGGGCTGGATCGCCCAGATCGGCAGCCCGATCGACATCTACGAAACCCCGACCAGCCGCCTGGTCTGCGAGTTCATCGGCAACGTCAACATCTTCGAGGGCGAAGTGATCGACGACGCCGAAGGCCACGCGACCATCACCTGCAAGGACCTGGACCGCAACATCTACGTGGGCCACGGCATCAGCACCTCGGTGCAGGACAAGTCGGTGACCTACGCCATCCGCCCGGAAAAACTCCTGGTGACCCCGGACATGCCGACCTGCGAATACAACTGGTCGAGCGGCAAGGTGCATGACATCGCCTACCTGGGTGGCCACTCGGTGTTCTACGTCGAGCTGCCGAGCGGCAAGCTGGTGCAGTCGTTCGTGGCCAACGCCGAGCGTCGCGGCGCGCGTCCGACCTGGGGTGACCAGGTGTACGTCTGGTGGGAAGACGACAGCGGCGTGGTACTGCGCTCATGAACATGCGAAAGCTCAAGCGCCGCCTCAATCGAATAATTCCCGGTGGCCGCCAGATGGTCATCGGGGTTCCGTTCCTCTGGCTGTTCCTGTTCTTCATGCTGCCGTTCTTCATCGTCCTGAAGATCAGCTTCGCCGAAGCGGACGTGGCCATTCCGCCGTACACCGAGATCTACAGCTTCATCGACCAGAAGCTGCAGGTGCTGCTCAACCTGGGCAACTACGCGATGCTCGGCGACGACGAACTGTATATCGCCGCCTACCTCGGCTCGTTGAAGATGGCGTTCTTCAGCACCCTGCTGTGCCTGTTGATCGGCTACCCGATGGCCTATGCCATCGCCAGCGCCCGCAAAGAGCTGCAGACCGTGCTGGTGCTGCTGATCATGATGCCGACCTGGACCGCGATCCTGATCCGCGTCTATGCCTGGATGGGCATCCTCAGCAACAACGGCCTGCTCAACGGCTTCCTGATGAGCATGGGCTTGATCGACGAGCCGCTGCAGATCCTCAACACCAACCTGGCGGTGTATATCGGCGTGGTCTATTCGTACCTGCCGTTCATGATCCTGCCGCTCTACGCCAACCTGGTGAAGCATGATACCAGCCTGCTGGAAGCCGCTTCGGACCTGGGTTCGAGCACTTTCAACAGCTTCTGGAAAATCACCGTGCCGCTGTCGAAGAACGGCATCATCGCCGGCTGCATGCTGGTGTTCATCCCGGTGGTGGGCGAGTTCGTGATCCCGGAACTGCTCGGCGGTCCGGAAACCCTGATGATCGGTAAAGTGCTCTGGCAAGAGTTCTTCAACAACCGTGACTGGCCGGTGGCATCGGCCCTGGCAGTGGTGATGCTGGCGATCCTGATTGTGCCGATCATCCTCTTCAACCGCAGTCAGGCCAAAGAAATGGAGGGCAAGGAATGAAGCGCTTCAGTTTCTCGAACCTGATGCTGGTGGTGGGTCTGCTGTTCATCTACCTGCCGATGCTGATCCTGGTGATCTACTCGTTCAACGCCTCCAAGCTGGTGACGGTCTGGGGCGGCTGGTCGGTGAAGTGGTACGTCGGCCTGCTGGACAACTCGCAACTGATGGGCTCGGTGGTGCGTTCCCTGGAGATCGCCTGCTACACCGCGATCGCCGCGGTAGCCCTGGGTACCCTGGCGGCCTTCGTCCTGACCCGTATCACCCACTTCAAGGGCCGCACCCTGTTCGGCGGCCTGGTCACCGCGCCGCTGGTAATGCCGGAAGTGATTACCGGCCTGTCGCTGTTGCTGCTGTTCGTGGCCATGGCGCAGATGATCGGTTGGCCGCAGGAGCGTGGCATCGTCACCATCTGGATCGCCCACACCACGTTCTGCGCGGCCTATGTGGCGGTGGTGGTGTCGGCGCGTCTGCGCGAGCTGGACTTGTCCATCGAGGAGGCGGCCATGGACCTGGGTGCGCGGCCGTGGAAGGTGTTCTTCCTGATCACCATCCCGATGATCGCGCCGTCGCTGGCGGCCGGCGGCATGATGTCCTTCGCCCTGTCCCTGGACGATCTGGTGCTGGCGAGCTTCGTCTCCGGCCCGGGCTCCACCACCTTGCCAATGGAAGTGTTCTCGGCGGTGCGCCTGGGGGTGAAACCGGAGATCAATGCCGTGGCCAGCCTGATCCTGCTGGCGGTGTCGCTGGTGACCTTCCTGGTCTGGTACTTCAGCCGCCAGGCCGAAGAGCGGCGCAAGCGCGCCATCCAGCAAGCCATCGAAGAGGCCGCGGCCGATTCCTGGAAGCAGCCGGACGTGCGCCGCGCACAGGCCCCGGAAGCGGCCTGATACGCGCCAGCCGCAAGGCGTTGACCGCGACAAGACATCGCCCCTGTTCAGGGGCGATGTCGTTTTCGGGGGTGGCCCCGGCCTTGAGTGCCGCGTCGACTGGATCGCCAGCCAAGCTGGCTGCTGCGGGTCAGGCGCCGTTCACCACGGGGGTTACTGCGCCGTCCGCGCCGGCAACAGCTTCAGGGTGCTGCGGGTATTGGCCGTGACCTCTTCTTCGTTGAAGTGCGCCTGCTGGTACACCCCTTCGATATAGGCTTCGGCCTGATCCTGATAGTGCTTGTCGAACAGCACGCCGCTTTGCCCGACCGGGTTGATGCTCAGGCTGTGGGCCGGATCGGCGAAGTCGATCAGGCGCCGGGTGGACGGACCATAGGTCACCGGCCAGGGCGCCGAGCCGATCTTGGCCGATTGATTGTTCGGTACTTCGTGGGTGCCCGGCGCGGCGAACGGGCCGACGTTGAACACCCGGTCCAGGGGCTTCTGCAGGCCCAGCGGATGACCGTGGGTCAGGGTATGCGCCTGGCCCCACAGCCATTTTGTCGAGTCGTCGCCAAAGGTCGCCTTGAGATGAGCGAGGCTGGCGCGCCAGGCGACCCTGACGGTGTCGGCGCGGCTTTCCTGGTCCAGGGTGTTGCGGTTGTCCCACCACGGCGAGTCGGCGGAGGCGGCCAGGCGTGGCAGCGCGGCGTCGATCACCCGGGTGGACAGCAGGGTGTCGAAGAAGGCGTCGCCCAGCTCGTCATGGAAGGCTGCGTCGGTGAGGTTGAACAGGAACTGGTTGAACAGGGTGGCGCTGGTGGAGTCCAGCGGGTAGTCGCCTTTCCACTGCGCCAGTTGTTCCACCAGCTTGAGCTCCTGCGGGTCGCTCACTACTTCGCGCAGGACTGGCAGCAGCGGCGCCAGCAGGCGCGGGCCATAGGCGGTGGTGGTGCCCAGCTGGAGTTTCTGGCTGGCGTCGATATCCCATTTCACGCTCTTGTCGCCGAGCTGGCGGTCCAGTTGCTGGCCACGGTCGGCGAGGTTGTAGTAGCCGGGAATCTCCATGCCGGTGGGTGAGACCGGCTGGAAGTTGGCCGAAACGATATAGCCGCGCGCCGGGTTTTCTTCCTGGGGGTTGGCGCTGAATGGGTAGAAGCCCTCTTTGTCCGCCAGCGAAGTGCTGCCGTCGAGGATGAACGTGCCCTTGGCGCCGATCGGGCGTTTCGGCAACAGCGCCGCGGCCCACCAGCCGATGTCGCCCTTGGCGTTGGCCCAGACGATGTTCAAGCCCGGCGCCTGGACCTTGGACGCGGCACTGCGGGCCTTGGCCAGGGTGTCGGCGCGGTTGAGCTGGTAGAAGCCGTCGAGGATCGGATTCGGCGTTTCGAGGAAGGCCCACCACATGGCGATCGGCGTCTTGCCGGCATTGGCCCCGAGCACGTCGTTGACGATCGGCCCGTGGGGCGACTGGCGCAGGATCTGGGTGACCGGCGGCTGGCCCTTCACCGCGATCTGCTGCTCGCTGTTGACCAGGTCGACCCACTTGCCGCGGTACCAGACCTGGTTGGCGTTGTTCGGGTTGACCTTCTCGGCGATCAGGTCCAGATCGTCGTTCTGGAACATGGTCAGGCTCCAGCCGAAGTCCAGGTTGTGGCCGAGAAAGGCGAAGGGCACCAGCGCCTGGTGATGACCGTAGAGTTCGAAGCCCGGTGCCGACAGCTGGGCCTCGTACCACACCGACGGCACCGCGAAGCGGATGTGCGGGTCGCCGGCCAGCAACGGTTTGCCGCTCTTGGTGCGGGTGCCGGACACCGCCCAGGCGTTGCTGCCCTCGAATTGCGGCAGGCCGGCGTCGGCCAGGGCCTGCTCGCTCAGCCGGGCGATGGCGCCCAGGTCCTGCCAGTCGCTGGCGGCCAGGCTTGGCGCCAGCGGGCCACGGCCCTTGGCCAGGGCGCCCTTGGGCTGCCAGTCGAGGTCGAAGACTTTCAGGTAGTCGCTGCCGAGCTGGTCGCGCACGTAGGTCAGCAGCGGCTCGGTGCGGAAGGCCGCGGCGAAGCTGTAGGCCATGTAGCCGGCGACGCTGATGCTGTCTTCGGCGGTGAAGGAACGCTTGGGAATGCCGAGGACATCAAATTCGATCGGTTGCGGATGGCTGTTCTGATACTGGTTGATCCCGTCCAGGTAGGCTTGCAGGCCCTTCCAGGCGGGGGACTGGCGATCCAGCCCGGCGACGTAGCTGTCAGCGCGCTCGCGGATGCGCAGGCTGCGGAACAGTTTGTCGGTGTCGAGCAGTTTGGGGCCGAGTACCTCGGCCAGCTCGCCGCGGGCCAGGCGCCGCATGACTTCCATCTGGAACAGCCGGTCCTGGGCGTGGACATAACCCAGCGCGCGGTACAGGTCGGTTTCGTTTTCCGCGCGGATATGCGGCACGCCGCGTTCGTCGTAGCGCACCGTGACCGAGCCCTGCAGGCGCTCCAGCTCGACCTGGCCCTGGCGCGACGGCTGCTTGCTGTACAGGTACCAGCCCCCTCCCGCAGCAAGGGCAAGGATCAGGACGACGAGTACGGTCAGGCTACGTTTCATGGTGACTCCTTGTTCTTTCTGCGATTTGCCTGCCGTGGGGAAGGCAAACATTTAGCACAGGCCTTCTGTGCCGGGCATCCGTTGTCTGGGAAAAGTCAGGAATGCCTTAATCCGTCTGTTTCGGCCATGGACAATAACAGCCCACCGCCAAGGTGTGGGTGGCGCTGACCGCGCGGCCTTCGTGCAGGGCCTGGAGGATAGGTTCGATAAAGCTGTTGCTGGAATTGCAGGTCAGGCCCTCGCTGTAGGGGCCGAAATAGGCCAGGGTGCCATTGCGGTCCCAGATCGCCACGGCCGGGCTGGCGGGGATCTGCTCCGAGCCGGGCAGGCCGTCGAGGACTTTCAGGCGGCTCAGGGTGGCGGGCAACTGGCCGTGGCTGCCGGCCTTCTGCACCGAGTAGAACTCCACGCCCTGCGGGCCGTAATGCTCGATCAGCTCAGCCAGGTGCTGCTGGTTGCCGACATTGCACGGGCAGGCCGGGTCCCAGAAATGCACCAGGCGGATGGCGCCTTCGCCGGCGAGGCCAGGAGGCAGTTGCAGCGGGTCGCCGGAAAACACCGCGGTGTGTTCGCTGAAGGTGCGCAGAAAACGTCCCTGGAACCAGTCGTAGGCGACCCACAGCACCCCGGCGCACAGGAGGGCGAGCAGGCTGGCAAGCAGGGTCGTGCGGTAGGGCAGACGCATACGGATCATTCCTCGAAGGTCGCGTAGCTTGCCATGCTTGCCCCGACAGATGAATATCGCAGGCCGATAAAGCCTGTTTCGCGTTCCGCGCCACCCTGGGAAAACCCTTATGCCTGCGACCTTCGACCCCGACCTTCTGCGCGCCAGCCTGCGGCCCCTGGCCGAGGCGCAGCCGCTCTCGGCCCAGGCGCAGGCCTATCAGCGTTTCTATGGGCTGGATCTGCCGGTCAAGCGTGGGCTGGGGCGTTTCGCGGTCGGCGGTTTTGAGGTGGTCGGCCAGGTCTGGTGGCCCGAGCAGCCGGTGGCGACCTTGTTTCTGTTGCACGGTTTCTACGATCACATGGGCTTGTACCGGCATGTGATCGAGTGGGCGCTGCAGCGGCAGTGGGTGGTGATTGCCTGCGACCTGCCGGGTCATGGCCTGTCCAGCGGCGAGCGCGCCAGCATCGATGATTTCGCGGTGTACCAGGCGGTGCTGCAAGGCTTGTTCGACGAAGCCCGGTCCCTCGATCTGCCCCAGCCCTGGCACCTGTGCGGGCAAAGCACGGGCGGGGCGATCGTGATCGATCACTTGCTCAACCAGGGCGCGCAGAGCCCGGCCCAGGGCCAGGTGATCCTGCTCTCGCCGCTGGTGCGCCCGCGTGCCTGGGGCTGGTCGAAGCTCAGCTATTACATGCTTCGGCCTTTCGTCAAAGGCATCGCCCGGCGCTTCAGCGAGAACTCCACCGACCCCGATTTCCTGCCGTTCCTGCAGCGCGACCCGTTGCAACCCCTGCGCCTGCCGACTGCCTGGGTCGGCGCGCTGGCGCAGTGGATCAAGCGCATCGAACTGGCCCCGCGCAGCAGCCGGCAGCCGCTGATCGTTCAGGGGCAGGCGGACATGACAGTGGATTGGCAGCACAACCTGCAGGTGATCCGGCAGAAGTTCCAGCAGCCCCAGGTGCTGATGCTGCCCGAGGCGCGGCATCACCTGGCGAACGAGGCGGCGCGCATTCGCCAGGAATACTTCGCCTTCCTGAACCAGCATCTTTGAAGGTATTCACGCGCCTGTAGCCGCTGCCGCAGGCTGCGATAGGTCCGCAGGACCTCAGCGGTCGAAAGATCGTCACGACCGTACCGGTCGATCGCAGCCTCCGGCAGCGGCTACAAGAGGCGTTTAGGGCGCAAGGCTCGAAGTGCTCTGGCCGACGGCCAGCCCGGCGCGGATCGCGGCCAGGGCGGCTTGATAGTAGGCCTTGCCTTCGGCGGATTCGGCGAAGTTGGCGAACTCTTCCAGCTCGGGGTCGGACAGGTCGCGATAGACGTACAGCAGGGTGTTGTTCAGGTCGTTGCCGATCTGCGCCATCAGCCGCTGGCGCTGGCCGTTGAGCATGTTCTGCGCCTGGCCGGCCCCCAGCAGGCCGGGGATCATCTGGCTCAGGCTGTCGGCAGCCACGCCGGCGATGGCCAGGCTGACTTCCGCGCCGGCTTCACGGGCCGGCAGCGCCTGGGCCAGGTGGCCGATAATCAATTGACGGGTATCGCTGGCCTGCATCTTCGGCAGGCCCTGGGCATTCTTCGCCAGTTGGTCGCGGCGGGTCGCCAGCAGTTCGGCGGCAACGATCTTGCGCCCCAGCGGCGACTGGAAAAACGCCAGGGCTGGTTTCGGATCGGCGAGGTTCTGCCGCAACTGCGTCTGGGCGCGGCGGTCCATGGCCTGCGGCGCGAAGCGCTGGTTGCTGTTATTGACCAGGGCCTGATAGACCGCTGGCGGCAGGCTATTCTGGTAACGCTGCTGGGCGGCGGTAAGAGCATCGTTGAAATGCGCGCGTTGTTCCGGCCAGCCGGCGACCTTGTACAACTGGTCGTGGCCGTCTGCCCAGGCGGGCAACACACAGAACATCAACAGTGAAAAAAGCAAACGGCGCATAAGGACTCCTGTCGGCAGCCCACTATTCTCCGGGGCGAGGCGATGGTTGTCGAGAATTCGTATCAGGTTCAGTACGCAAACTGTCCGATCGAACGACGAACAGAGGCGGCGCCAGGCTGCTTGGTCAGAATTATCTCGCGGATCTGTCGGATTCATCTGGGTGTGGATACTATGCGCGCCATGCAAATACCCTCTGATCACCCCCTGCTGTTACGCATTGTCGATGACCTGGCCACCCGTGGCTGGTCGCAGCAGAACATCTTCCTGCCAGAAGCCCTGACCCTGGAGCTGGCGGCCGAGTGCCGCAAGCGCGCGGCCGAAGGCGAGCTGGCGCCGGCGGCGGTTGGCCGTGGCCCGGCGCAGGAGATTCGCGAGGGGATCCGTGGCGATCATATCCAGTGGCTCGAGCCCGGCCAGGCCGACTGCTGCGATACCTACCTGGGCTTGATGGACAGCCTGCGCGAGGCGCTGAACCGCGGGCTGTTCCTCGGCCTGGAAGACTTCGAAAGCCATTTCGCGCTGTACCCGCCAGGGGCGTTCTACCTCAAGCACGTCGACCGTTTCCGTGACGATGACCGGCGCATGGTGTCGGCGGTGATCTACCTCAACCAGGACTGGCTGCCGGAGCAGGGCGGGCAACTGCGCATGTACTTCGATGGCGAGAGCGAATACGACGTGGATCCCGCCGGCGGCCGGCTGGTGGTGTTCCTCTCCGGCGAGGTGCCCCACGAAGTCCTGCCCGCGACCCGGGAGCGCCTGTCCTTGACGGGCTGGTTCCGCCGGCGTGGCAACGAGCCGTTCTGATCATGCACAAGATCCTGGTCAGTCGCTGCCTGTTGGGCCACCGCGTGCGTTACGACGGGGCGGCCAGCGGGCCGTTCGATCAATTGGCGCGCTGGCAGGCCGAGGGCCGGGTGGTCGCACTGTGTCCGGAAGTCGCCGGCGGCTTGCCAACACCACGGGCGGCCGCGGAAATACCCGGCGGGCAGGGCGGTGAAGTGCTCGATGGCCTGGCGCAGGTCATCACCACCGAGGGCGAGGATGTCAGCACCGAGTTCCTCAGCGGCGCCCGGCAGGCGCTGGAGCTGGTACGCGAGCATGGGATTCGCATCGCCGTGCTCAAGGCCAACAGCCCGTCCTGCGGCAACCTGCTGACCTATGACGGCAGCTTCAGCGGGGTCAAGGTCAGCGGCGAGGGCGTCACCGCCGCCTTGCTCAAGCGCGCCGGGGTGCAAGTGTTCAGCGAGCTGGAACTGGGCGAGGCCGCCGCAGCCCTGGCGGCGCTCTAGCCCCTGTAGCCGCTGCCGCAGGCTGCGAAAGGTCCGCAGGACCTCGGCGATATCAAGTTTTCCGCGGCTGCAGCCTTGCGGCAGCGACTACAACATCAAGGCTTGGGCGGCTTGCTCGCATCCATGCCGAACCATTTTTCCGACAACGCCATCAACCGGCCATCGGCCTTGATGCGCTGCAGCGCGCCATCGAGGCTCGCCTGGAACGCTGGGTTACCTTTCTGGAACGGGATCGCCAGGCTCAGGGTCGGCCCGACCTTGGCACCTTCCTTCACCGGCAAGCGGCTGTCGCGAATGGCGTAGGGGATCAGCAGGCGATCGCTGATGGCCGCGTCGAGCTGCTTGTCGGCCACATCCTTGATGGGTTGCTGGGCGTTCGGGTAGCTGCGCAGGTCGATGCCTTCAACGGTGCGTGCCTGCTCGGCGAACTGGCTGCCCTGGGCCACGCCGAGGGCTTGGCCCTGGAGCGCTTGCAGGCTGCCCAGCGCGCGCTCTTCTTCCTTGCGTACGATCAATTGTGCGCTGGAATAACTGTAAGGCTCGCTGAAGTCGAAACGATCCTTGAGTTCCGGGGTCATTGCTACGTGATTGATGGCGATGTCGTAGCGGCCGCTTTCGACGCCAGGTAGCAGGTCGGCAGCGTCGGCGACCACGAAGTCCGCCCGCACATCCAGTTCCCGGGCGAGCAGTTGGCCCAGCTCGACTTCGAAACCGGTGAGTTTGCCGTCGTCCTTGAAGTTGAAGGGCGGGGTGTTGGCTTCCAGCGCGATACGCAGTTCCCCGCGATCGTTCACATCGTCGATCAGTTCGGCTTGAGCGTAAGTGCTCACAAGAGGTAGCAAAAGTATCAGGCCAGGCAGGAAACGCATGGTCACTCCTTGAATTTATATGTGCGATGCGCTGTTCAGGCTCGCTTTGCTATGGTGTTGATTGCCCTTCGACAACGATATGCCACGAAGTTGTCATAACCGTACCGATTTTGCGGAAAAACTGGAGAATAGAATGAAAACCTTTATATCTCGTGCTGCATTGGCCGGCCTGATGCTGGGGGCTTCGATGCTGGCTTCTGCGGCGGATATTCCTCGCACCAAGGCGCCGGAAGGCGCTTCTGTATTTATCGTCACCCCGGTCAATGGCGATACCGTGGCCAAGACCTTCAAGGTCAAGTTCGGCGTCAGCGACATCTCCCTGGCGCCCGCCGGCGACCAGACTCCGCACACCGGGCACCACCACCTGCTGGTCGACGTCGACAAGTTGCCAGCCGAAAACATGCCGATCCCGGCCGACGCCCAGCACATCCACTTCGGCAAGGCCCAGACCGAAACCGAGCTGACCCTGGCCCCGGGCAAGCACACCCTGCAGCTGGAGCTGGGCGACAAGAACCACGTGCCGTTCGACCCGCCAATCGTTTCGGAAAAGATCACCATCACCGTCAAGTAAGCGCGGACGGTAAAAACTGCCTGTAAACGAAACTGCCTGTAAATAAAAAGGGAGGCCCCAGGGCCTCCCTTTTTATTGCCAGCGAGTGCTTAGAACAGCACGCGGCTGCGGATGGTGCCGTTGACGTGTTGCAGCTTCTCTTGCGCCAGCTCCGAGTATTCGGCGTCGACGTCGATCACCACGTAGCCCACCTTCTCGTTGGTCTGCAGGAACTGACCGGAGATGTTGATGCCGTTTTCGGCGAAGACCTTGTTGATCTCGCTCATCACACCCGGGATGTTCTCGTGGATGTGCAGCAGGCGGTGCTTGCCAGGGTGAGCCGGCAGGGCCACTTCCGGGAAGTTCACGGACGATACCGAAGTACCGTTGTCGCTGTACTTGACCAGCTTCTCCGCCACTTCCAGGCCGATGTTGGCCTGGGCTTCGGCGGTCGAACCGCCGATGTGCGGGGTCAGGATCACGTTGTCCAGGCCACGCAGCGGGCTTTCGAACTCTTCGTCGTTGGAGCGTGGCTCCACCGGGAACACGTCGATGGCGGCGCCGATCAGGTGCTTGTCCTTGATCGCTGCGGCCAGGTGGTCCAGCTCGACCACGGTGCCGCGGGCGGCGTTGATCAGGATGCCGCCTTTCTTGATGGCGCGGATTTCCTTCTCGCCGATCATCCACTGGGTGGCAGCGGTTTCCGGAACGTGCAGGGTGACGATGTCGGACATGCCCAGCAGCTCGTGCAGGTTGCCGACCTGGGTGGCGTTACCCAGTGGCAGCTTGGTCACGGTGTCGTAGAAGAACACCTGCATGCCCAGGCCTTCGGCCAGGACCGACAGTTGGGTGCCGATCGAGCCGTAGCCGACGATGCCCAGCTTCTTGCCACGGATCTCGAAGGAGTTGGCCGCGCTCTTGATCCAGCCGCCACGGTGGCAGGAGGCGTTCTTCTCTGGGATACCGCGCAGCAGCAGGATCGCTTCGGCCAGCACCAGTTCGGCTACGGAACGGGTGTTGGAGTACGGTGCGTTGAACACCGCGATACCGCGCTCGCGAGCCGCGTCGAGGTCGACCTGGTTGGTGCCGATGCAGAAGCAGCCAACAGCGACGAGCTTCTTCGCGTGATCGAAGATTTCTTCAGTCAGTTGGGTGCGGGAGCGAATGCCGATGAAGTGCGCATCGGCGATCTTTTCCTTCAGCTGGGCTTCCGGCAGAGAACCGGTGAGGTACTCGATACTGGTGTAGCCCGCGGCCTTGAGGACGTCGACAGCCGATTGGTGGACGCCTTCGAGAAGAAGGAACTTGATCTTGCTCTTATCGAGAGAAGTCTTGCTCATCTGCGTAAACCTGTGTCCCGGAGAAAAATGGCAGGAAATGGTCAACAGATGCTGACCCGGACGGCAGGAAAGCCGTCGCCGCAGAACGCCCTTCGGCACTATTCTGCGGGGGGTCGTATGCTAGCATACGGACCCCGCGAAACACTCGTTCCTGCGACGTGAAGCGTTCTCAGGATGACCATGAATTGTTCGAGAGTTCTGTCGATGACCAATCCTGCGCTGATTGATGAGCTGAAGACCCTGGTCGAGGCTGGCAAGGTCCTGACCGATGCCGACTCCCTGAATGCTTACGGCAAGGATTGGACCAAACACTTCGCCCCGGCGCCGAGCGCCATCGTCTTTCCCAAGACCATCGAGCAGGTCCAGGCCATCGTGCGCTGGGCCAACCGGCACCAGGTCGCGCTGGTGCCGTCCGGCGGTCGTACCGGCCTGTCGGCCGCCGCCGTGGCGGCCAATGGCGAAGTGGTGGTGTCTTTCGACTACATGAACCAGATCCTCGACCTTAACCTGACCGACCGCACCGCGGTCTGCCAGCCGGGCGTGGTGACCGAGCAGTTGCAGAACCGCGCCGAAGAAAGCGGCCTGTATTATCCGGTGGACTTCGCTTCCGCCGGTTCCAGCCAGATTGGCGGAAATATCGCCACCAATGCCGGCGGGATCAAGGTGATTCGCTACGGCATGACCCGCAACTGGGTGGCCGGCCTGAAAGTGGTCACCGGCAAGGGCGACCTGCTGGAGTTGAACAAGGACTTGGTCAAGAACGCCACCGGCTATGACCTGCGCCAGCTGTTCATCGGCGCCGAGGGCACCCTGGGCTTCGTGGTCGAGGCCACCATGCGCCTGGAGCGCGCGCCGAACAACCTCACGGCGATGGTGCTCGGTACGCCGGATTTCGACTCGATCATGCCGGTGCTGCATGCCTTCCAGGGCAAGCTCGACCTGACCGCCTTCGAATTTTTCTCCGACAAGGCCCTGGCCAAGATCCTCGGCCGCGGCGACGTCCCGGCGCCGTTCGAGACCGACTGCCCGTTCTATGTGCTGCTGGAGTTCGAAGCCAGCAACGAGGACGTGGCCAACGATGCCCTGGCCACCTTCGAGCATTGCGTGGAGCAGGGCTGGGTGCTGGACGGCGTGATGAGCCAGAGCGAGCAGCAACTGCAGAACCTGTGGAAGTTGCGCGAGTACATCTCCGAGACCATCTCGCACTGGACCCCGTACAAGAACGACATTTCGGTCACGGTGTCGAAGGTGCCGGCTTTCCTGAAGGATATAGACGCGATCGTCGCGAAAAACTACCCGGACTTCGAAGTGGTCTGGTATGGCCACATCGGCGACGGCAACCTGCACCTGAACATCCTCAAGCCGGACGACCTGAGTAAGGACGAGTTCTTCGCCAAGTGCGCCACCGTCAACAAGTGGGTGTTCGAGACTGTCGAGAAGTACAACGGCTCGATTTCCGCCGAGCACGGGGTGGGTATGACCAAGCGCGATTACCTGACCTACAGCCGTTCGCCGGTGGAAATCGACTACATGAAGGCGGTCAAGGCGGTGTTCGACCCGAACGGCATCATGAACCCGGGCAAGATTTTCGCTGTTTGACCTAAGGGTCACTCAAGCAGCGGTACCTGATGAACCAAACGAGCAGGAGTCGGTAATGAGCTATCAGCACCAGTATGTCGACGGTACCCGTATTCATTTCCCGGTCGGCAAGATCGTGTGCATCGGGCGCAACTATGCCGAGCACGCCAAGGAACTGGACAATCCGGTGCCGAGCGAGCCGCTGCTGTTTATCAAGCCGGGCAGTTGCGTGGTGCCGCTGGAAGGCGGTTTTGCCATCCCCACCGAGCGTGGCTCCGTGCATTACGAGGCGGAAATCGCGGTATTGATCGGCAAGCCACTGTCGACCCAGCCCAGCCGCGAAGAAGTGCTGGATGCCATCTCCGGTTTCGCCCCGGCCCTGGACCTGACCCTGCGCGACAAGCAGGCCGAGCTCAAGGCCAAGGGCCTGCCCTGGGAAATCTCCAAGTGCTTCGACGGCGCCTGCGTGCTGGCGCCCTTTGTGGTCGGCAGTACGTTCCCGGACCTGACCGACATCAATATTCGCCTGACCATCAACGGCGAGGTCCGTCAGGACGGCAACAGCAGCATCATGCTCAACCCGATCGTACCGATGATCCAGTACATGGCCGGCTGCTTCTCCCTGCAGGCGGGCGACGTGATCCTGACCGGTACGCCGGTGGGCGTCGGTCCGCTGAACGTGGGCGACGAGCTGGTGCTGGAGCTGCCGGGCGTCAGCCGCTTCGAAAGTCGCGTTAGCTGACTCAGCGGGGCCCGCCTGCAATGGGCGGGCCTCTCCTAAGAAAGCGCGGAAATCCAGGATATTTCTGACTTTTTCCGAATTTTTCACATCCGGTCTGGATAATTTTCCGCGTCCAGGCGTCTGAGTCTGCCCCGATGTGCTATTACCAATAGCTGACTTTTTGGAACGCGTTCCCCATGTCCATGCCTCACACCCCCGAGCTTCAAACGGTTCGTCGTCGCGGTTTGTTCCACATGCGCTGGTATTCCTGGCTGTTGCTGGCGGGCATCGTGAGCTATGGCGTCGCGATTGCCATGCACTGGGACGACCGTGGCCTGCTCTGGGTGCTGGAGCGTTTCGAAACCCCGGCCGAGCGCCAGGAAAGTGTCTGGCTGCCGGATTACCGCGCGGTCATCGACGCCAAGGTACTGCCGGGCATGGAGAAGGACGAGGCCTCCGACCTGGCCTACAACCCGCAGACCAAGACCCTGTTTGCGGTGATGGGCAAGAACCCGTTCCTGGTCGAGTTGAACCTGCAGGGCGATGTGCTGCGCAAGATGCCGCTGGTGGGCTGGAGCAACCCGGAAGGGGTGACGGTCATGGGGAACGGCCTGCTGGGGATTGTCGACGAGCGCGATCACCTGCTGACCATCGTCAAGGTGGATGCCAATACCCGCGAGCTGAATATTTCCGACTTCCCGAAATACGACCTGGGGCCTTCGCAGGACCAGAACAAGGCGTTCGAAGCCGTGGCCTGGGATGCGCGCAAGCAGCAGTTGCTGCTGGGCGAGGAGCGTCCGCCGGCGCTGTTCACCTGGAACAGCGCCGGCAGCCAGACCCTCAAGGGTGACAAGCAGAAACTGGAAAGCGATGAGCTGGACCTGCGCAACCTGTCCGCCCTGAGCATCGACCCTCGCACCGGTCATACCCTGGTGCTGTCCGCCGATTCGCACATGTTGCTGGAGCTGGACGAAACCGGCGAGCAGGTCAGCTTCATGACCTTGCTGGGCGGTTTCAATGGCCTCAAAGACACCATTCCGCGGGCCGAGGGCGTGGCCATGGATGAGCAGGGCAACCTGTACATGGTCAGCGAACCCAATCTGTTCTATCGCTTTGAGAAGCACTGATTCAGAGGTTTCTGGCGGCAAAAGGCCATAATCCGGCATACGCCCGCTGCGATTAAGTTTAAATTCATCCGGCTGTGATATTTCATCCGCCTGATTTGTATTTGAGCTTGCCAGCATGCGTCGACTCGCCTATCCCAAACCGCTGTTCCTCCTCCTGTGTTTTATCGTGCTGGTGCTGCTGGGCATTGCCGGGCAGCACCACCGCTACTTCGAGCGCCTGTGGTTCAACTGGCGGGTCATGTCGCAGCCGGCCAACACCGATGCCATTGGCCTTGATGGCTATCGGGTGACTCTCGAAGCACAAAAGATCGAAGGCCTGGATGACGTCTCGGCGCTGACCTACGATCCGGTGCGCAAAAGCCTGTTCACCGTGACCAACAAGAATGCCGAGCTGATCGAGCTGTCGCTCGACGGGCGCATCCTGCGGCGCATTGCCCTGACCGGGTTTGGCGACCCGGAAGCGGTCGAGTTCATCAGCGCCGACACCTATGTGATCACCGACGAGCGCCAGCAGCGGCTGATCAAGATCCATCTGGAGGAGGACACGGTGTTCCTCGACGCGGCGGACGCCGAGCAGATGACCCTGGGTGTGCACATGAGCGGCAACAAGGGCTTCGAGGGCCTGGCCTACGATTCGGTGGGCAAGCGCCTGTTCGTCGCCAAGGAACGTGACCCGATGCTGATCTACGAGGTCAAGGGTTTCCCGCATTACGACCCGGAGAAGTCCTACGCGGTGCATGTGGTCAACAACCCCAAGCGCGATGCCGGGTTGTTCGTGCGTGACCTGTCCAGCCTGCAATACGACGAGCGCACCGGGCATCTGCTGGCGCTGTCGGATGAGTCGTGGCTGGTGCTGGAACTGGACGTGGATGGTCGGCCCCTGAGCACCATGTCGCTGCGCAAGGGCCGGCAAGGCTTGCAGGCCACGGTGCCGCAGGCCGAAGGCATTGCCATGGACGACGACGGTACCCTGTACCTGGTCAGTGAGCCGAACCTGTTCTACGTCTTCAAGAAGCCCGCCCCGTAACCCCGTAGCCCTGTAGCCGCTGCCGAGCCCGCGAGGCTGCGCCCGGGCGCGCAGCGGCCGTAAAACCAGGCGACCTTTCTGTTCCGGCAATTCGTATACCCCCGAACCTGCGAGGACCGCGTCGCAATACCGCCCACCTCGTACGCGGCCTCGCAGGCTCGCCAGCGGCTACCAAAGCGCGTTCAAAACTGCCACTGCACGCCGAGGGAGTAGCCGGTCTGGCTGCCTTCGGCGTGGCCGATCCGGCCGTTGACCTCGGCGTACAGCCCCAGCTGCGGGGTGATCGCCAGCTGGCTGCCGAGCTGGGCGCGGCCGAAGCTCTTGTCCACGCCGCCCAGGCGAGCCACGCGCACTTGACCATCGGCGCGGCTGGTCAGGTCCAGGTCGTCCAGGCGGCCATCCGCCAACTCCTTGACCCAGGCCAGGTCGCCATAGGGCAGCAGGCTCATGCCGTAAGGCAGGGCCATGGCGCCGCGAATGCGCCAGCCGAGGCTGGCTTCCAGCGAATCGAATGACTGCTCCTCATAACTCAGCGCTGTGCGCAGGTCCTGCTTCTCGTGGAAGCGGTCGATGCGGTAGTGGGTGTAATCCAGGCCGGCGAAGGGGCCGCTCTTGATCGCACCGAAGTCCAGGTCGTAACCGCCGAGCACGCGGGCGCCCAGGGTCAGGGCGTCGGTATCGCCCGTCAGTTTCTGGTTCAGCAGCACCGGGCCGCCGTTGGCCTGGATCACCAGGTTGCGCTTGGATTCGAAGCGGGTGCGACCGACGCTCAGGTCGCCGGCCAGCCATTGCGGGCCGCCATCATTGAGCAAGGCGTAGACCGCCGCCTGCCAGGTATCGCTGTCGAGCTTGCCGCGATGTTCGAGCTTGTCGCGGCCGTTCTGGTAGCTGAGGCTGGCGCCGACATTCAGGCTCGAATTGAGCTGGTAGTCGCCCAAGGCATGCACCCCCAGCCGACGCGCCTCGGGATTGGGCGCGCTGTCGAAACCGCTGTCGGGGCTGTATTCGCCGTCGATGCCGATCTCGCCATCGAAACTGCCGACTTCCCGGCCCATCGCCTGCAAGGTCAGCCAGCGCCGGTCGTGCAGCCGGACCATGGCCTGATGCTGGCGTTGCAGATGATCCTGCTGGTTGCGCGCCACAGCGCCGCCGGAGGCGGTGGAGGCCAGCAGGTCGGCGTTGGTCAGCTCCAGGACCAGGCGGCTGAGCAGGCGCGAGTAATCGCGCAGGCGCTGGTCGATGCGTTCCTGGCCGAAGGCGTTGGTCAGCACCGCCTTATTGTCCTCGGCGGGATCGTGCCAGGTGGAGCCGCCGGGGATAGCCGGGTTGGTGGTCTGGGTGTAGCCGTCCAGATCGCCGATTTCCCAGTGGGTGGCCTCGATGTAGAGAATCGGGATGTTCAGCCCTTCGAAGGCTTCGCCGTCGCTGCAGCAGCCGGTGCCCGCGGGGTATGCCGGGTCGAGGCCGGGGTTGGTGAACAGATTGATCTGCAGTTCCCTGGCGATCTGCAGGGTATGTTCGCGCAACGAGGCCAGGGCTGGGTTGGCGCTGCTGTTCTGTCCGGCGTGGGCATACATCATGTCGCCAGTGATCAGGCTGTCGAGGTTGATCATGGCCAGCATGTTGGCGCGCTGGCTGGCGCTGAGGGAATCGACGAACGCCCTGGAGCCGCGCAGGCCTTCCTCCTCGGCGCCGAAGCCGACCACCTGCAAGCCGTTTTCCAGCGGCAGCCCGCCGAGGTTGCGGGCGATTTCGGTCAGCACGCTGGCGCCGGAGCCGTTGTCGTCCAGGCCTTGCAGGGTCGGGCGGCCGAAATAGGTATCGAAGTGCGCGCCGACCACCACGTATTGCGGCTTGGTCCCGGCGGCGTAGGCCACCACGTTTTGCGAGCTGCGGCTGTTGCCGCCGGCGGTCCAGGAAAAGTCCTGGCGGCTGATGCCGTAGGCGCTGCCCATCTGGCTCTGCATCCAGTCGGCGGCACCGGCGAAGTTGGCGGTGCCACGGTAGCGGCCGGGGTAGTCGTTGATCAGTTTGTCGAGGGTGGTGGCGGCGTGTTCGCCGTATTCATAGGCGAAGGCCTGGGTGGACAGCAGAACGCTGGCGAGACTGACGGCAAGCGTGAGGGGCTTGAGCACGGTGATCTTCCTTGAGGGATGAAAAAACGGGGGCAGTTGCACAATGCGCGCCTCATTCCTTGGGCGACCTTGTATTGGCGCATTGCTTAAACCGAACGTCGCCTGGCGTTAATTTGTAACGGATTTGATACCGGAAGTCGTGGGCCGCACTGAGACCTGGTGCGCGAATCCGG
>NZ_JACNDE010000062.1:0-20109 GCF_017351415.1 Pseudomonas sp. FW305-25
CGACCTACGGTCGATACGGTGGGGTAGACATAGAATCTCCTACAGAGGGAGTGGCGGGTCAGGTTTTCGGGGCGAGGGCACTGGTGATCTGGCCGATGCTATTCTCCAACTCCGCCAGCGGGTCGGCGCTGTCGGTTTGCAGCACCAGCAACTGGCTGCCGGCGGCGCTGATGGCGGCCTTGATCGCGTCGGACGGCTGGCGGTGATGCAGGACGATGGCCACGTCGTTGTCCTTGAGCCGGGTTTGCAGTTGCTGCAGGGCTTCGGGCGTCCACTCGTTGTCGGCGCGGGCGTCGATCTCCAGCAGCTCCAGGTTGAGCCCGCTGACCAGATAACCGAAGTGATCGCTGAGGCTGAGCACACTGAGGTTGTCGGCATTGGCCAGTTGCCCCTCGCTATCGGCGCTGAGCTTGAGCAGGCGTTGCTTGAGGCTGGCCAGGTTGGCGTCGATCTTCGGCTTGGTGGCGGGGGCCAGGCGCACCAGGTCGGCGGCCAGCACATCGGCCATGCGTCCCAGGTTATTGCTCGACAGCCACGGCTGGCTGTTCAGGCCGTCGCTCTTGCCGGGCTGCAGGGCGACCCCGGGCAGGGCGCCGTCCACCGGGCGCGCGGCATCGACTTCGACGATGCGGATGTTGCTGCGCCGCGCATTGGGGTACAGCGGGTCGTCCGGCCAGATCGAGCGCAGGCCGATCACCGCGTCGGCGTCGAGGGCCAGCTTATGCAGCGCCGGGGCGCCGCGGCCGGTGAAGTAGGCAGTCTGGCGTGAGCCCGGCAGGTTGTCGGGGGCGGCGCGTTCGAGTCGCACATCGGTGCCTTGCAGCAGCCACTGGGCGAGGCCGAAGGTGATCGGTAGCGAGGCCAGCACGGTGAGCGGCTTGGGTGAGCTGGCGCTGTGCAGCGCCGTGGTGCCCAGGCTCTGGTTGGCGGTGACGCGCATCGGTTCGAAACGGTCCGGCTGGGCCAGGGCCGGCGCGCTGCTCAGCCCGCCGAGGGCCAGGGCCAAAGTCAGGGGGCGTGTCAGGTGACGTAATGAACTGTGCATTTATCCGATATTCCCTTTGAGGCTGGGGACAATGCCGCGGGCAACGGCGGCCAGGGCGAAGGCGACACCGGCCACCAGGATGATCGCGGCGCCGGAGGGGACGGGCAGGTCGAAGAGGATCGGCAGCAGGATGCCGCACAGGGTGCTGACCGTGGCGATCAGCACCGAGATCCAGAAAAAGCCCTTGAGCGACTGGCTCAGCAGGCGCGCGGCCGCCGCCGGGATCACCAGCAGGGCGCCGACCAGGATCGCGCCTATGACTTTCACCGCGGCCACGGTGATCAGGGTCACCAGGATCACGAACAGGTAGTCCAGGGTTTTCACCGCGACACCGCGCACCGCCGCCAGTTGCGGGTTGAAGCTGGCCAGCATGATGCGGTTGTACAGCGGCAGGCTCAGGCCCATCACCAGGGCGCCGACGATCAGCAGCACCAGCAGGTCGTTGCCGTTGACCGTGAGCACCGAACCGAACAGCACGTTTTCCAGGATGTGCACGTTGATCTTGCCGGCGAGGATCAGCAGCAGGCTGGCGCCCAGGGCCAGGGACACCGACAGGAACACCCCGATCAGGGTGTCCGGCGCCAGGCCGGTGCGGTTGCGCAGGTAGTTGAGCAGGATGCCGAACAGCAGGCAGTAGCCGAACAGGCTGCCGTACGGGCCGGTGTAGGGTTCGCCGAGCAGGATGCCGATGGCCACGCCGGTCAGCGCCGCGTGGCCCACCGCTTCGGAGAAGAACGCGAAGCGCTTGACCACTACCAAAGTGCCGAGGCCGCCCAGCACCGGGCCGATCAGCAAGCCGGCGAGCAGGGCGTTGACCACAAACCCATAGGCCAGGGCTTCTGGCAGGTAACCGGAGGAGGCCCAGCCCTGGATCATCAGACGAAAGGCTTCGTAACTCATCAGGCAACACTCCCGCTGACGATATCCGCGCTGCGCGGGTGGGTGGAAAACAGCGTTAGCAGGCGTTCCGGGGTCAGTGCCTGCTGCGGGTGGGCGTCGAACAGCACGCGGCGATGCAGGCCGGTGACCCGGTCCGCCAGGCGGCCGACCGCTTCCAGGTCGTGCTCGATCCACAGCAGGGTGATCCCGGCCTGGCGCCAGTCGCCGAGCAGGCGCTCGAAGACCTGGATGCCGGCTTCGTCGAGGGCCGACATCGGTTCGTCCAGCACCAGCAGTTGCGGCGCCGGGATCAGCCCCTGGGCCAGCAGCACCCGCTGGCGTTCACCGCCGGACAGGGCGCCCATGCGCCGCTTGCGTTTGTCCTGCATGCCGACCCGTTCCAGGGCTTCGCCTATGGCCGTGGCGTAATGCCGGCTGAGGCCGAGGAAAGCCGGGCGGCGCTGGCACATGGCGGCCATGAAGTCGTCGACGGTCATTGGCAGGCCGCGGTCGAATTCCAGGGCCTGCGGCACATAGCCGATCACCCCCGGCTCGCCCGGCCATTGCAGGCGCAACTGGCCCTGGTGGGGCATCTGCCCGAGCAGGGTCTTGATCAGCGAGCTCTTGCCGCCGCCGTTGGGGCCGACCAGCGCATGCACGGTGCCGGGCTGCACCTTGAAGCTGACGTTGTCGAGGATGGTGGTGCGGCCCAGGGTCAGGCCGACCTGGTCGAATTCGATGGACGGGCCGCGGGCCAGGCTGTGCAGGGCGGTCATGCGCCGGCCTCCTGGATCGCCCGGACCACGGTGTCGAGGTTGCCGGCCATTTCCTTCTCGTATTTCTCGGCGCTGTAGTCGCCGTAGGAAATGTGCGACAGCGGGTACAGCTTGACCCCGGACTCGCGCTGGATGGTGTCGACGTAGGTGGAGGGGAAGTCCATCTCGGAGAAAATCACCTTGACGTCCAGTTCACGCAACTGGTCGATGGTCTTTTTCAACTGGCTCGGGCTGGGCTCGATGCCATGGGCCGGCTCGACCACGGCGGTGACTTCCAGGCCGAACTCGCGCAGCAGGTAGTCGTAGGCGGCGTGCACCGTGGCCACCCGCAGGTCGGCGTTGGGCGCCTTGGTCAGCTTGGCCAGGGCGTCGGCGCGCATCTGCCGCAGGCGTTTGCCGTAGGCGCGGGCGTTCTGGGTATAGGTCTTGGCGTTGGCCGGGTCCATCTTGCCCAGCTCGCGGGCGATGTTGTTGACCTGGGCGATGGAGGCGCTGATGGACAGGAAGGTGTGCGGGTTGACCACTTTGCCGGCACCGCGCGCGGCGATGCCGGTGGCGGCCAGCAGCGGCACGTTCTGATTGGCCTCGATCACCGGAATGTCCGGGCGTTCGCTGGCCTCGATCATGCGGTCGGCGAAGTCGTCGTGGCCGACGCCATTGAGCACGATCACGTCCAGGGTGCCGATGCGCTTGATGTCTTCGGCGCGCGGTTCATAGGCGTGGGGGTTGAAGCCGGCGGGAATCAGCGGCACGACCTCGGCCTTGTCGCCGACGATGTTGGCCACGTAGCTGTAGTAGGGGTGCAGGGTGATGCCGATACGCAGGCGCTTGGCCTGGTCGGCCGTGGCGAGAGGGCTGAGCAACAGGGCGAACAGGCTGACCAGCAGCACCCGCAGGAGCGGGCGGCGTTGAGATGAAATAGGCATGGGCTAGCGGTCTTCTCTCGGTGAATGCGTGGGTTCAGTGGCGATGCTGGCGGGTCACTCCGGCATCGAATTGCGCGACCACCTGCTGCCAGCCGGCACTGGCCAGGGCGGCGTCGCTGAGGTCGTCGGGGGCGGCGAGGGACGGGCCGCGGTTGAGCCAGATGTCCGGGGCGGCGGCCGGGTCGGCGGCGATGCGCATCAGGAAGGAGCCGGCCACTTGATTGTTCTGGCTGAGGCCGACATAGGCCTGTTGCCGCAACTGCCAGGCATGCCCGCCACGGCTCACCGAGCTGGCGTCCTGGGCAAAGGGCGCGAAACCTTCCTCGGCCAGTTGTTCGGGCGTCGGCAGGGCCTGGGCTTCTTCGCGCAGCAGGCGGATTTCGTCGAGGGTCACCCGCAGGTCGGCGTACAGGCCCTGTTCGCCGGCGGTGAGGTCGCGGCGGGCGTCCAGTTGATGGCTATCGATGCTGGCTACTTCGCTGGTTTCGCCGCGCCAGAGCACCACGGTGCCGGCCACGCTGAGGATCAACAGGCACAGCAGCAGGACGTAGAAGGTTTCATGGCCGGCGCCGGCCGGGCGCACGACTTGGGGGGGGGAGGTGTTCATGGGGCCTCGATGTCGGCTTGGTCGATCTCGACCACGTGGCCGGGGCCGGCGTCGAACAGCACGTAGAACTCGGCGTCGGGTTTCTTGAAGGTCAGGGTGGAGTCGGCGCCCAGTTTGCCGGGCACCAGGATGGTTTCGTCGTAGCCGATCACGTCCAGGGTCACCCCCGGGGCGCCGCTGCCATCGGAGAAGCCGCCGGTGCAGCGGATCTGCTCGCCGTCGATCTGCTTGCACTCGCACATCGGGTTGTGGGCCAGGGCGCCGCCGCTGAACAGGGCGCTGGCCAGCAGGAGTGCGCCGGCACCGAGCGGGCGCAGGCGGGGGGTGGGTACAGCAATCATGGTTTGCCTCCTTGTTGGTTCAGCCAGGCGAGAGTGGCCGGGGATGCCTGGCCCAGGGGGATGGCCGCCTGGTGCAGGCTGCCGTCCCAGCCTTCCATGGTTATCCACAGCTCGGCGTCGGCCTTGGTCTTTTCCGGAACGGGCAGGCTGGCCCCCATGCGGTACGGGGTGCCGAAGAAGATCACCCCGGCGGCGCGCAGGCTGCGGGGTTTGCCGATGCGCAGGTAGGTGGCCTTGACCTGGTCGACGCAGGCGTCGCACAGGGCGGCATTGAAGCCCTTCATATAGCCGGCAGGCCCCTGAAGTTGCGGCGCTTGGTTGCGCAGTTCGGCCAGGCGCAGGCTCCAGGGCCCGACCTGCACCTCGCCCACCTCGCGTTCGCCCAGGCCGCTGTCGCCACGGGCCAGCGCCGCGTCGGCGAAGTACTTGGGCATGAAGCCGAGGGGGATCAGCAACAGCAGGATGTTCAGGTGGAAACGCCATTTCAGCCAGAACTGGCGCAGGGGCGAAACCGGCATTGGGTTGTCTGTCTTGCTCACAGGTTGCCCTCCGGCGTGTCGCTGTGCAGGGCCACAACCGGGCGCTGGGCGAGGGCGGGACGTGGTGTCTTGGTGCTGCGCTTGAGGGCCGCGGCGGTGGCCAGGGCGGTGCGTTTGGTCCAGATCAGCAGGCCGCTGAGCACCATCATGCTCAGCAGCAGGCCGAAGAAGCACCAGATCAGCTTGATCCAGATGCCGCCGAAATCACCGGTGTGCAGCGGACGCATGGATTCGGTGACGAACTCCAGGGCCGAGCGATGGGACAGCAGGTGCATGGTATCGACCGAGCCGCTGTAAGGATTGAGGTTGGCGGTCTGGTACATCAGCGGGTACCAGCCGCGGCCGCCAATGAACAGGTGGCTGTAGGCATTGCTCGGCAGCATGACGAAGCTGACCTCGAAGCCCGGGATCTGCTGGGTGGTGATGCGGATGGCTTCATCGACGCCGATCATCGGCGCCGGGCTGCCGTCGGCGGAGGTCGGCACGCTTTCGCGGGCGATCACCGGAACTATGGGTTCGCTGGAAAGGGTGATCTGGTTGTCGCCAAGAATCGCCTGGATCAGGAACCAGGTGCCGGTGATGGAGATCACCGCGATGAACCAGATCGACCAGAGGCCGCTCAGGCGATGGAAGTCGCCCCAGAAAATCCGCGCGCCGTGGCGCAGGCGCAGGGTCGGCTTGAGGAAACCCTTCCAGAACTTCTTGTAGACCACCAGGCCGGTGACCAGCGAGGCCAGCATCGGCAGGCCGAGCAGCGATACCAGGTACCAGCCCCAGCTGTAGCCGTTGGTGAAAGGCACCAGCCACCAGCCGTGCAGGGCACGGGTGAAGGCCTGGAAGTTGAATTGCGGGCTGACGCCCTGGATGACGCCGGTGTACGGGTTGACATAGACCTCGACGGAACGGCCATCGGGGTAGTTGACGCCCACGGTCAGGGCGAAATGCGCTTCGTCAGGGGTGCTGATGCTTTCGACCAGGGTCTGCGGTTCGGCCTGCTTGATGGCCTTGACGATCTGGTCGTAGCTCAGCGGTTGGGCGTCGCCTGTGGGTTTGCTGGCGCGGATGTCGGGGTTGGCCAGCCAGACGATTTCCTGGCTGACCACGGCCAGGGTGCCGGTGACGCAAACGATCAGCACAAAGAACCAGATGGGCAGGGCCAGCCAGCTGTGAACGAGAAACCAGATTTTCGAGCGGGACTTCTTCGACATTGAGCACGCGTCTTGATTCGAGGAGTGGAGCCGCGGGCGTCTGCTGAGCCCGGAGAGAAACCCGCGGCGTAGCCTTCGCCAACGCGACCTGCTGCATCTAATTAAGACGAATGAGAATCGTAAATCCCGAAAGACGATATGAAAGTAAATGTTTCCGCGCGACCAATGGCAGGGGGACGGTCCGGGGGAGGCTATCGCGGGCAAGTCGGATCGCCGCCCGCTCGCTCCTACAGAAGCACGCGCGTCTGTAGGCGCGAGGCTTGCCCGCGATCAACGGTTTTCAGGCACAGCGCTTATCCCTGCTGTTTAAACATCTCCACGGCCCGCTGCTTGATCTGCTCTTCGCTCAGGTCTTCCTTGCGGGTGGCGAGAAACCACAGGTGGCCGAACGGGTCTTTGAGGGTGCCGCTGCGGTCGCCGTAGAACTGGTCCTTGACCTCGGACACCACCTGGCCACCAGCGGCGATGGCCTGGGCGAACTGTTTGTCGACATCGTTGACGTACAGGTGCAGGCCGACAGAGGGTGATTGGTCGGGATTGCTCAGTGGCCCTTGATCGCAGGGCGTTCCCAGCATGATCGGGCAGTCGCCGATGCGCAGCTCGGCATGGCCGACGCTGCCGTCGGGCATGTCCAGGCGCATGACCTGGATGGCGCCGAAGGCATTCTTGTAGAACTCGATAGCCTCGGCAGCCTGCGTAATCCCCAGGTAGGGCGTGATGCTGGGGTAACCCTCGGGGATGGGTTTGACGCTCATCTCGGTTCTCCTTTCTTGTCATGGGTTTGTCGAAGTGAACCTGGCCGGTTTTCCGGTCGGTTCACTATAGGCCCGGGCAGTCCACTGCCTGGCTTGAGCTGACGAGGTGTCCGCCTGGCAACAGTGATCCGGCGATCAGGAGAAGAGGTGCCGCCGCTGCCACAGGCTGCGGTCGGGCTGGGGAAACCGCTGTGCCGCCCGCTCAGTCGGTTTCCAGCAATCGCGCGCCCGGGCCGCGTTCGCCCAGCTGGTCGCCCTGGTTGCGCAGCGGGCAGTCTTGCATCGACAGGCAGCCGCAGCCGATGCAGCCGTTGAGGCGGTCGCGCAGCAGGGTCAGTTGCTTGATCCGCTCATCCAGCTCCTGGCTCCACTGCTCGGACAGCCGCCTCCAGTCGGCGGCCGTCGGCGCGCGGTGGTCCGGCAGGCTGCGCAGGGCCTGGCCGATCTCGGCCAGGGGAATGCCCAGGCGCTGCGCCACCTTGATCAGCGCCACCCGGCGCAGCACTTCCCGCGGATAACGGCGCTGGTTGCCGGCGTTGCGGTTGCTCTTGATCAGCCCCTTGGTTTCATAGAAGTGCAGGGCGGTGACCGCTACGCCACTGCGGGCGGCCACTTGGCCGACGGTGAGTTCCTTGTGCACGGTTTCGGGGCTGGGCATGCAGCGCTCCTGCGGGTGGGGAATGAGCAAAAGTCGCTTGACCTTTACTTAACTGGAGGTTTTACCCTGCGGGCCTTCGAATCACAAGATTCCGTTTATCCGTCAGTGGGGACTTGCCATGCACGCGTTTGCGCAAAACCGCAGCTTTACGCAATTGATCGAATTCGAAACCGAACCCCATCAACAATCTGGCCTGGTGTCGGCGCTGTCCGAGCAGACCGAACGCCTGGCCCAGGGCTACCCGGGTTTCCTGAGTGGCAGCGTGCAGGCCAGCGAGGACGGCCGGCGGGTGCTCAACTACCTGCAATGGCAAACCCGGGAAGCCGGCGAGGCGGCCTTCCAGAGTTTCGAGAAGGGCGAACAGGACTTCTGGCAACTGCTGCGTGCCTATCAGGCCAAGACCGTGACCTTCGGCTCGTTCCAGGTGGTGCGCAGCATCGAGCGCAGCCCGGACAACGCGTTGCATTGCCGCCTGGCCAGCTAGATCGACAGTTGCAGGGTGCGCTCGTGCTGGCCGGGTTTTTCCGGCGGACGGCGCTTGTTCACCGCCAGTTCGCCGATCTTGATCAGCCGGGTGCGGGTGACGTTGCGGCTCAGGCCCAGCAGGTTGGCGGTGTGCACCTGGTTGTAGTGGCTGAAGCGGTAGGCCGCGCGCAGCAGCGCGTCCTCGACCTTTTCATGCAGGGCGCCGGCCTGCTCTTCGAAGAGTTTGTGAAAGGCCCGCTCCAGCAGGGCTTCGGCTGAGTCGTCGTGGCTGTGGTGGCTGTCGTCCTGGCGCTCGATGCGCATGTTCGACAGGCGCAGGTCGTCGCGCTCGATCACGCCGTCGCGGCAGATCAGCAGGGTGTGGTGGATGACGTTTTCCAGTTCGCGGATATTGCCCGGCCAGCTGTAGCTGCGCAGCTTGTGCTCGGCCTCGCTGCTGATGGTCACGGCGCCGTAGCCCAGGCGCTGGCTGTAGGCCTCGATAAAGTGCCGGGTCAGCGGCAGGATGTCGCCGGGGCGCTCGCGCAGCGGGCTCAGTTCCAGGCTGACCACGTCGAGGCGGTAGTACAGGTCCTCGCGAAAATGCCCGGCGTTGATGGCTTTCTCCAGTTGCACGTTGGTTGCCGCCAGCACCCGCACATCGATGGGAATGCTTTTGCGCGAACCCAGGCGCACCACTTCGCGCTCCTGCAGCACCCGCAGCAGCTTCACCTGGATCGCCATCGGCAGGTCGCCGATTTCGTCGAGGAACAGGGTCCCGCCATTGGCCTCTTCGAACCAGCCGGCCTTGGCGCTCAGGGCCCCGGTGAAGGCGCCTTTTTCATGGCCGAACAGCTCTGCCTCCACCAGCGACTCGGAGAACGCGCCGCAGTTCACTGCCACGAAGGGCCGGTTGCGCCGGGCGCTGAGGTTGTGGATATGGCGCGCCACCAGCTCCTTGCCGGTACCGGTTTCGCCGATGATCAGCACGCTGGCCTCGCTCGGCGCGACCTGCTGCAGGTGCGCCAGCAAGGCCTGGGATTTCGGGTCTTCGAACACCTGGGCGGTGGCCCGGATCGAGGTAGCCAGGGCCGGCGAGGGCGGTAAGGTCAAAAGCTGCATGGACAAGCTCCGGGAACAGAAGGCTAGGAATAGAAAGTCGGGGTCGGCAAGGACTGGTTCAGGGCCCAGTCACCCAACTCATGGAGTTTGTAATCCACCGGGTCGTGCAGGGTTTGCGTGCGCAGGTTGCGCCAATGCCGGTCCAGGCGCAGGGAGGCGTGGGTGGAGCGGGCGCCGGTGACCTCGAACAGGCGGCTGCACAGCTCCAGGCCCTGGCGCGTGGTGGCGACCTTGGCGGTGGCGATGGCCGTGGCCAGGTGGCCGCGTTCTTCGGCGCTCAGGTTCGGCCCCTTGGCCCAGGCCTTGTCCAGCAGCTCCGCGGCGCGCTCCACCAACAGGCGCATGCCTTCCAGGGCCACCCAGAAATCCCCGTAGTGGCCCAGCACATAAGGGTCCTGATAAGCCTCCTGCGCGCTGGACTTATGCCAGGGCCGGGTTTCGGTGAGGGTGTACTGGCGAGCTTCTTCAAAAGCCCCTTCGGCAATGCCGAGGAACATGTGGGTGAAGGTCAGCTGAGCGATCAGTGGGCGCAGACAGGCGAAGGGCGTGCTCAAGGGGCCCGGGTCCAGCAGCAGTTCCGATTCCTCGACCCGCACCCGCTCGAAGCTGGCGCTGCCGCTATCGGTCTGGCGCTGGCCCATGTTGTTCCAGTCGTTGTGCAGGGTGATGCCGCTGCGGCCGCTGGGGATGGCGGCGATCAGCAGCTTGCCGCCGTTGCTTTCGTCGACTGCCGAGGCGATGAGCATTTCCGAATCGCTGGCGCCGGAGCAGAAGCTTTTCTTGCCGGAAAACTCGCGCCAGCCGCCGAGGTTCTTCACCACGGTACGGGTGTCCAGCGGGTTGAGGGCATTGCCCCAGAACCAGTTCTTGCGCGCGGTCTGTTCGAACCAGGGTTGCCATTGTTCCGGCCGGGCGAACAGGCGCACGGTGGCCAGCATCAGGTGATGGAAACCGAAGACGTGGGCGATGGAGCTGTCGACCTTGGCGAACTCGCGGACGATGTTCAGGGTCTCGCTCCAGCTGGCGCCGAGGCCGCCGTACTGGGTGGGAATGCTCAGGGCCAGCAGGCCGCTCTGGCGCAGGGCGTCGCGCTGGGCTTTCGGGGTACCGCCGCGTTCGTCGCGTTCGACAGCGGTCAGGGCAAACTCGGCCGCCAGCTGGCGGGCGGTCTGCAAGGGGGACAACAAGGCGCTTTGCGGCTTGGCAGTCACGCGGTGTTCCTCGTTTGGGGCCGGTTATTGGGCCGTGAAATCGGTGGGGCTGTGAGGCGAGCGCGGGGCGCTCGATCGCGAGCAAGCTCGCTCCTACAGGGTGCAGGTGGTTTCTGTAGGCGCGAGGCTGGCCCGCGATAGCGTTCTATCAGGCGATCAACACCCTCAAGCCCCAGCCGTTTTTTTGCTCGGCAACACGTCATTGGCGATCATTTCGCCAAACGGCCCGGTGAGGTTGGTCACGCCACGTCCGGCCAGGCTGGCGTAGGGTTCCGGCAGCAGCGGGAACACCAGCTCGGCAAAGCGGTAGGCTTCTTCCAGGTGCGGGTAGCCGGAGAAAATGAAGCTCTCGATCCCCAGGTCCGCGTATTCCTTGATCCGCGCCGCCACCTGCTCAGGGTTGCCCACCAGCGCGGTGCCGGCGCCGCCACGTACCAGGCCGACGCCGGCCCAGAGGTTGGGGGCAATTTCCAGGTTGTCGCGCCGCCCGTCGTGCAAGGCGGCCATGCGCCGCTGGCCCTCGGAGTCGAAGCGCGAGAAGGATTGCTGCGCGGCGGCGATGGTGTCGTCGCTGATGTGTTCGATCAGCTTGTCCGCGGCCTTCCAGGCCTCTTCCGCGGTTTCGCGCACGATCACATGCAGGCGGATACCGAACTTCACCGTGCGGCCATGGCGGGCGGCCCGTTCGCGTACGTCGGCGAGTTTCTCGGCGACCGCGGCCGGTGGTTCGCCCCAGGTCAGGTACACGTCCACCTGTTCGGCGGCGAGGTCATGGGCGGCGTCCGAGGACCCGCCGAAATACAGCGGCGGGTAAGGTTTTTGCACCGGCGGGTACAGGGCCTTGGCGTTCTGCACATGCAGATGCTTGCCTTCGAAGTCCACGGCTTCGCCTTGCAGCACCCGGCGCCAGATCCTCAGGAATTCGTCGGTGACCTCATAGCGCTCGCTGTGGCTGAGGAAGCTGCCGTCGCCGCGGTTCTCGTCAGGGTCGCCGCCGGTCACCACGTTGATCAGCAGGCGCCCGTTGGACAGCCGGTCGAGGGTGGCGGCCATGCGCGCCGAGACGGTCGGCGAGATGATCCCCGGGCGGATCGCCACCAGGTAGCGCAGGCGTTCGGTCAGGGGCACCAGCGCCGAGGCGATCACCCAGGAGTCTTCGCACGAACGCCCGGTGGGGATCAGTACGCCGTGATAGCCCAGGCTATCCGCGGCCTGGGCCACTTGCTTGAGGTAGTTGAGGGTGACCGGACGCGCGCCCTGGGTGGTGCCCAGGTAATGGCCGTCGCCGTGAGTCGGAAGAAACCAGAAAACATCCATGACAGGTCCTTAAGCGATTTTCAGCAGATTTTTCGGATGCACGCCGAACAGCGGCGCGGCACGTTCTGCCGCAAGGCGAATGCGGGCCTTCAAGGGCTCGCTGGTGATCTGGTAGTTGGCGAAGTCGGCCTCGGTGGCATAGACCCCGATGGGCAGGGTCAGGGCCTGGAAGAAACTGAACAGCGGCCGCAGTTGGTGATCGAGCACCAGGGCGTGACGTTCGCTGCCACCGGTGGCGGCCAGCAGCACCGGGGTGTCGATCAGCGCGTTGAGGTCGATCAGGTCGAACAGGTGCTTGAGCAGGCCCGGGTAGGAACCGCGGTACACGGGCGCCGCGACGATCAGTAGGTCGGCGCTTTCGATGGCTTGCAACTGCGCTTCCACTTCCGCCGCCAGCTCCTGGCGGGACAGGGCCGCGCCCAGGGGGCGGGCGATGTCGCCCAGTTCGATGAGCGTACTCTCGATCGGCAATTGCCCCGCCAGTTCGGCGAGCAGCGCCTGGGTCAGCACCAGGGTGCGCGAGGGGCGCCAGGTTCCACCGGACAGGGCAACGACTTTTAATGGACGCGACATGATCAGTTCCTTTGTTGAACAGGGCTCAACGAGCAGTGAGTAGTCCCAGGGCTTGAGCAAGAGCTGTACCAGCGACACAAAGCCTTGAGTGGCGGGGCTTGTGGCGCTGTTGCAGGAGCAGGCTGTTGTTGGGAAAACACTGTTTTGTTGATTGGCTGTTGCCTGGCGAACAGTTGCTCAGGCAACAGCAGGCGGCGCGATGGGCCTGTTATAAGGCTTACTGATATTCCTAAAAAATACTTTATTTCCATATTTATAGGTCTTTTAGGTATATGTGAGGCTGTGATGGGCGGCGATAGGGGGAATCGATAGCCACTATCGAGCGTGATGATTTCTGTCCCGGTAAGGGCGACGGTAGCCTGTGTCCATTGCCTCGCAGCCCAGATCCAGGAGCTTTGCCATGAACCGTTCGCTTGTCTTTTCCTTGCTTGTCGCCACTGCGGTGCTGGCCGGTTGTGCCAGCCAGCCTGGCCCGGAGTCGCGTCCCTATACCGCCGAGGAAACCCGCGAACTGGCGCTGGAAGCACTGAACCGGCGCGGACTGTCCTTTGACGAATACCAACAGAAGAAGGCCGAGCTGCTTGCCCCGCAACGGACCTTCGGTTTCGACCGGCAGGGCGAAATGAACGCCGAGCACAGCGTGACCCTGCATGGCCGGGCCAGCTGATTTGTCGATCTGCCACGGCCTTGCCTGCGCAGGCTGACGGACTGCCGGTGAGCATCGGCAAAACCCTGTGATGATTTTCCCCGCCTTGCGCCTTGTTCTTCGGCCCCCTGGCCGAACCTCGCTTAACCCGGCTCCCGGAGCCTGTTAAGCTGCCCCTCGGGAGCGTTCCTACGCACTTTTAAATGAAGTTGTCCTTCTTTAACTGCATCCGATCGGGTATTGCTGACGGTCTGCCGTTTTTGCGTTGCCGAAAGGGCGCGTATCAGCGTTCGGCACCGAGCGAACCTTGATCCTGGAACAGGCTCTGCGGGTATTTTTGCGATGAATAAACGTCCTCTCTATTTCGACTACGCCGCCACCACGCCGGTGGACGAGCGAGTCATTCAGGTGATGGTGGAATGTCTGGGGTTCAACGGTAACTTCGGCAATCCGGCGTCCAGCTCCCACGCCTTCGGCCAACAGGCCCGGCGCAGCGTCGAGCTGGCGCGCCAGCAGGTCGCCCAACTGGTGGGCGCGGCGCCCGAGCAGATCGTCTGGACCTCCGGCGCCACCGAATCCAACAACCTGGCGCTCAAGGGCGTGGCCCAGGCCCGGGGTATCTCCGGCGGGCACATCATTACCAGCCAGATCGAACACAAGGCCATTCTCGACACCGCCAGCCAGTTGCAGGCTGCCGGCGTGGCCGTGACTTACCTAGTGCCGGACAGCGACGGGCTGATCACGCCCGAGGCGGTCAGCGAGGCCCTGCGCGACGACACCTTCCTGGTGTCGCTGATGCTGGTCAATAACGAACTGGGTACGCTCAACGACATCCCGGGCATTGGCCGTGTGGTCCGCGAGCGCGGGGCGCTGCTGCATGTCGACGCGGCCCAGGGCGCGGGCAAGGTGGCGATTGACCTGGCGCAGTGGCCGGTGGACCTGATGTCCTTTTCCGCCCACAAGATTTACGGCCCCAAGGGCATCGGCGCGCTCTACGTCGGCCCGCGCGCGCAGCAGCGCTTGCAGGCGCAGATCCACGGCGGCGGCCATGAAGGCGGCTTGCGCTCCGGGACGCTCGCGACCCATCAGATTGTCGCCATGGGCGCCGCCTTTGCCCTGGCCGCCGAACATTTTGACGAAGAAGCGGCGACCATCGCCCGTCTGCGCGAGCGTCTGCTCGAACAATTGGCCGACGTGTCGGGGCTGCGCCTGAACGGCAGCCCGGCCCAGCGCATTCCCCATACCTTGAGCCTCACCTTCGGTGAAGGGGAGTTCAACCCGGCGGCCCTGAGTGCCTCCATCGCGTTTTCCGCGACCTCGGCCTGCAACTCGGCGAGCAATGCGCCGTCCCATGTGTTGCTGGCGTTGGGGCTCGACGCCCGGGCGGCGGGGCGGACCATCCGCCTGAGCCTGGGGCGTTTCACCACCGAGCAGGACATCGATCAGGCCGTCCAGCTGATCAAGGCTTCATCCGCCAGTGCACCGGCGTTCTGGGCAGTTGCCCAACCCTGAGGGTCGATGCCCTCGGTACCCAATAACAATGATTGACCTGGTAGCAGGAGACACAATGAGTACGCAGCCCTTGACCAATGGAGTGGTCCCCCAGCGCCTGGCGCGCACCCGCGAGCTGATGAACCGCGAGGGCATTCATGCCCTGCTGGTGCCGTCGGCCGACCCGCACCTGTCGGAGTACCTGCCCGGTTACTGGCAAGGCCGGCAGTGGCTGTCGGGTTTTCACGGTTCGGTCGGCACCTTGATCGTGACGGCGGATTTCGCCGGGGTCTGGGCCGATAGCCGTTATTGGGAACAGGCGACCAAGGAACTCAAGGGCAGCGGCATCGAGTTGGTCAAACTGTTGCCGGGCCAGCCCGGCCCGTTGGACTGGCTGGCCGAACAGACCCCGGAAGGGGGCGTGGTCGCGGTCGACGGCGCGGTGATGGCGCTGGCTTCGGCGCGTACCCTGGGCAACAAGCTGCAGGAGCGCGGTGCTCGCCTGCGCACCGATATCGATCTGCTGAACGAAGTCTGGAGCGACCGCCCGAGCCTGCCGGACCAGCCGATCTACCAGCATTTGCCGCCCCAGGCCACGGTCGGCCGGGTCGAGAAGCTCGGCAAGCTGCGCGAAACCCTGAAAGAGCGAGGCGCGGACTGGCATTTCATCGCCACCCTCGACGACATCGCCTGGCTGTTCAACCTGCGCGGCGGCGACGTCTCGTTCAACCCGGTATTCGTCTCCTTCGCCCTGATCAGCCAACAGCAGGCGACGCTGTTCGTGGCGCTGAGCAAAGTCGATGACGCCTTGCGTGCCGTGCTGGAACAGGACGGCATCACCCTGCGTGACTACAGCGAAGTGGCCGCGGCCCTGAGTGTGATTTCCGACGGCGCCAGCCTGCTGGTGGATCCGGCGCGGGTTACCGTCGGTTTGCTGGATAACCTTGGGAACGGTGTGAAGCTGCTGGAAGGTCTGAATCCGACGACCTTGGCCAAGTCCCGCAAAAGCCTGGCCGACGCCGAGCATATCCGCCAGGCCATGGAGCAGGACGGTGCGGCGCTTTGCGAATTCTTCGCCTGGC
Organism: Pseudomonas sp. FW305-25; assembly: GCF_017351415.1. Classification (NCBI taxonomy): domain Bacteria; kingdom Pseudomonadati; phylum Pseudomonadota; class Gammaproteobacteria; order Pseudomonadales; family Pseudomonadaceae; genus Pseudomonas; species Pseudomonas sp. FW305-25. Next base: position 15,642 of record NZ_JACNDE010000062.1, read on the forward strand.
TGGAGTCGGCCTGGGGCCGTGAACGCATTACCGAGCTGACCATCGACGAGCACCTGACCGCGGCGCGCACCCGTCGCCCCGGTTATGTGTCCCTGAGCTTCAACACCATCGCCGCGTTCAACGCCAATGGCGCGATGCCGCATTACCACGCCACCGAAGAAGAGCACGCGGTGATCGAAGGCGATGGCCTGCTGCTGATCGATTCCGGCGGCCAATACCTGGGCGGCACCACGGACATCACCCGCATGGTCCCGGTCGGTACCCCGAGTGCCGAACAGAAGAGCGATTGCACGCGGGTGCTCAAGGGCGTGATCGCCTTGTCCCGGGCGCAATTCCCGCGGGGCATCCTGTCGCCGTTGCTGGACGCCATCGCCCGCGCGCCGATCTGGGCCGAAGGCGTGGATTACGGGCACGGCACCGGTCATGGCGTGGGGTATTTCCTCAATGTCCACGAAGGCCCGCAAGTGATCGCCTATCAGGCGGCGCCAGCACCGCAAACCGCGATGCAGCCAGGGATGATCACCTCGATCGAGCCGGGTACTTATCGTCCGGGCCGTTGGGGCGTACGCATCGAAAACCTGGCGATGAACCGTGAGGCAGGCACTAGCGAATTCGGCGAGTTCCTCAAGTTTGAAACCCTGACCTTGTGCCCGATTGACAGCCGCTGCCTGGAACCTTCACTGCTGACCCAGGACGAGCGTGAGTGGCTCAACGCCTACCACGCTGAAGTGCGTCGGCGCCTGAGTCCGCTGCTGCAGGGCGCGGCGCTGGAATGGCTGAATACCCGTACCGCAACCCTCTGAACGTGAATCGCGCTGCCGGCTTCGGGCCGGCAGCGCGAATTGCGTTGTTTGTCTTACCGAAGCTTTGACTTAGCTCAGGGCTTCGAGGACAAAGTCCAGGCGATCCTGGCCGAAGAACAACTGGTTATCGACGAACATGCTCGGCGCGCCAAACACGCCGCGCTGCAAGGCTTGTTCGGTCTTGTCCTTGAGGGCGTTCTTGACCTCTTCATCGCTGGTCAGGGCCAGCACCTCTTGCGGATCGAATCCCCCCTCACTGAGTACTGCCGCAACGGTGGCCTGATCGTTCAGGTTGCGCTTCTCGACCCAGAGTGCGCGGAACAGGCAGTCGATAAAGGCAACAAAACGCTGTGGATGTCGCAGTTGCATGCCTGTCACCGCGCGCATCAGCAGCAGGGTGTTGATCGGGAAGTGCGGGTTGAATGCCAGTGGCACCTCATAACGTTTGGCATAACGCGCCAGGTCCTGAAGCATGTAGCGTCCTTTGGCGGGGATGCTGATCGGCGAGGCATTGCCCGTGACCTTGAACACGCCACCGAGCAACATGGGTTGATAAATCAGCTGGCTGCCTGTCTGGGCACAGATCTTCGGCAATTGGGTGTAGGCCAGGTAAGAGGTCGGGCTACCCAGGTCGAAAAAGAACTCGACGGTTTTGCTCATCGGTAATGCTCCTTTTTGTTGTTATGGCGCAGGGTTTACCAGCGTTCGTTCCAGGGCCGCAGATCCAGTTCGAAGGTCCAGGCATCCCGGGGCTGGCTGTGCAGATACCAGTAGTTGTCGGCGATGTGTTCGGGGTTGAGGATGCCGTCCTCATCCTTGAGCGCATACTTTTCCGGGAAACTGTTGCGGATGAAGTCCGTGTCGATGGCGCCATCGACCACCACATGAGCAACGTGGATATTCAACGGCCCCAGCTCCCGGGCCATGCTTTGCGCCAGTGCGCGAATGCCATGCTTGGCTCCGGCAAAGGCGGCAAACCCCGCAGCGCCGCGCAAGCCCGCGGTGGCGCCAGTGAACAGGATGGTCCCGCGTTGGCGAGTGACCATGCGCTTGGCCACTTCCCGCGCATTGAGGAAACCTGAGAAGCAGGCCATCTCCCAGATCTTGAAGTACTTGCGCGCTGTTTCTTCAAGGATGCTGCAGGGCACGTTGGCACCGATATTGAACACCAGGGCTTCGATCGGACCGATCTCGCGTTCGATCTGTTCGATCAAGGCAATCACTTCTTCCTCTTTTCGAGCGTCGCAGGCGAACCCATGGGCTTCGCGTCCCGATTGCTGGATGGCCTCCACCAGGGGCTGCAACTTGTCCGCGCTGCGTCGGGTGACGCAGGCGACAAAACCTTCCCGGGCAAAACGCTTGGCAATTGCACCGCCTGTGGCATCGCCGGCTCCGACGACCAAAACGACTTTCTTGTTTTCTGTGGCTGTAGTCATGGTGGGATCGCTCTATTGGTAAACGGTCGTTAACTAAACGAACGTTATGCTACGATCCGCCGAGCGTCAAGGCGAAGAGAGGAGAGGGGCGTCATGCGTTATTCAGCCAGTCACAAGCAGGAAACCCGGGAGCGGCTGCTGCAGAGCAGCGCGGTGTCAGCGAAAAAGGAAGGGTTTTCGACTGTGGGGGTCGATGGCCTGATGAAAGCGATCGGGCTGAGTGGTGGGGCCTTCTACAGCCACTTTTCATCCAAGGATGAGCTGTTCGGTTCTATTGTCGAACGTGAGCTGAGCCAGAGCCTTGAGCGTCTGGGGGGCGATGGTGAGCAAAACCGGATGCGGCTTGAGCGCTGTCTCAAGCACTACTTGAGCATGGCGCATGTCGAGAGCCCTGAAACGGGCTGCGCCTTGCCAACCTTGGGCGCGGAAATCTCACGGGCGGACGAGGGGGTTCGACAGCAGGCGCAAGACTGGATTTGCCGTTTGCAGCAGAGTTGGGCGCGCACCCTGGGCAGCGACAGCCTGGCCTGGTCGATTCTGTCGCAATGTGTGGGGGCGTTGGTGGTGGCGCGAATGCTGGTCAGTCCGGACATTCAGCGCCAGGTCCTGAAGTCGAGCCATGACGAAATTGTTCGTCAATTGCCAACGCAGGATGTGCTGTAGGCAGGTGCTGCCTACTTGCAGATGACGATCATGCTGCGACTGGTATAGCCGGCGGGATTCAGGCCGAAGGGATAGTCGCCCGGATCCTCCACTGTATCTCCGGACTTGGCGATCACTTTGTAGCCTTTGGGGCCGCAGGAGGTAGCAGCGCTGGCGTAGCATTTGTCCCAGGAGGAGGACAGGCCGGAGCAGTTGATATGCAGGCCCTTCTTTCCGCGCTTGACCTCGGTTTTCGAAGTTGCGGCGCAACCTGCGATGGCCAGTACGGCTAACAGAATCAAAAAACGTTTCATTCCTGTCCCTATTGCTGATCCCGGATCTGTTGTCCGGGTTCGACTGCGTTAGCTGTCACTTTGGCGTCTGTGCGGTCCTTGCCTGAAAAATCCATGACTGGCGCTGAGTTACAGCGCCTAAACATGGCCTAATTGAGCGGCAAATACCAGAGCTATGTACAACCAGGAATCAATCCGCCGCTACCAGAGGTTTCGATTCGCTGCGCATGGTCAGGGTCGCACCCACTGACGCCAGGATGATGCAGGCGATAGCCAGCCACTGCGCGAGCGACAGGAATTCGTGGAGGAACAGCAGCCCGGACAAGGCACCAAAAGCAGGCTCGATACTCATCAGCGTGCCGAAGGTTCTCGCCGGCATTCGGGTCAGGGCAACCATCTCCAGGCTGTAGGGAAGGGCGGTGGAGAGAATGGCCACGCCGATGGCGATGGGGATCAGGCTGGGCGTCAGCAAGGCAGCCCCGGCATGCACGATGCCGATAGGCGCAACGAACAAGGCAGCAATCATCACGCCCAGCGCTGCAGTCTGGATGCCATTGTCGGCCCCGGCCTTTTGCCCGAACAGAATATAGAGCGCCCAGCACACCCCGGCTCCCAAGGCATAACCCGCGCCGATCAGGTCGATACCTGCGCTCGTATCGCTGGTTGGAATCAACAGCAGCAGACCGATAATCGCCAGGGCGATCCAGAGAAAGTCGATGGCTTTTCGCGAAGCATAAATGGCCACGGCCAGAGGGCCGGTGAATTCCAGGGCCACGGCGATTCCCAGAGGAACGCTGCGTAGCGACATATAGAAGAGAAAGTTCATTCCACCCAGCGCCATGCCATAGACGATGACGGTGCGCAGGGACTTGGCGGTGAGCTTCGCGCGCCATGGGCGCAATAGCAGCAGCATGATGATGCTGGCGAAAATCAGACGCAATGTAGTGGTGCCTTGTGCGCCCACGATCGGGAACATGCTTTTGGCCAGTGAGGCGCCGGACTGGATGGACGCCATGGCAATAAGCAGCAGTCCCACCGGGAACAGGGTCGAGGCTAGGCTGCGGGGCTGGTCATTCATGGCAAGGCATCATCCGGGTCAAGGGGGGAGGTTTGGTGCGCCGACATGATGCTCAACTAGAAACGCTTGAGCAATATATTGCTCATGATGTTTCTGCTCTTCTTATATAGAGAAGGATTCATCTGTTTTTTCAGGTTATTGATAGAAAAGACAAATTAGGGGTTGACGGCAGATTCTGGAAGTCTATAATTCGCCCCACTTCCGGCGCAGTCGAAA
>NZ_JACNDE010000063.1:0-18812 GCF_017351415.1 Pseudomonas sp. FW305-25
GCTCCGCTCCTACAGAAGCATGCGCAGTCTTCTGTAGGAGCGAGGCTTGCCCGCGATGACGTACTCAAGAGCGCCTCAATCGTTCAGGCTAAATCACCCCTGCCACTTGCCGCCTTCGACAATCACGCTTTCAGGCTTGGTGTCGTCGCTCAGTTCCTTGCGCACGTACTGGTCGTAGAGCTTGAGCAGGTACTTGTCCTCGCCCAGCTTGGCCAGTTCGGCGTTGACCCAGTCACGCAGTTCGATATTGCCCTTCTTCACCGCCGGCGCGATCGGCGCCTGCTCACCCAGGGTCTGCGGCAGTACGCGGTAACCCGGGTTCTGCTTGGACCAGCTGAACAGGATCAGGTTGTCCTGGGCATAGGCATCGCCGCGGCCATTGGCCAGGGCTTGCAGGGACTCTGAATTCTTCTCGAACTTGAGCAGTTTCCAGTCCGGGTGGTTCTTGGTCAGCCAGATATCGGCGGTGGTGCCGGTGGTGACGATGGTGGTGCGGCTCGCCAGGTCATCCAGGCTCTTCACTTCGCTGCCATCCGGCACCAGGGCCTGCACCGCGACCTTGAGGTTGGGGTTGGTGAACTCCACCGCTTCCTTGCGCTCCGGGGTGACGGTCATGTTGGCCAGGATCAGGTCGACCTTGTCGCTCTGCAGGAACGGAATGCGGCTGGCCGGCTCCACCGCGACGAACTCCACCTTGTTCTCGTCGCCCAGCAGGTCCTTGGCGAATTGCCGCCCGATATCGGTATCGAAGCCCACATAGCGGCCGGTCTCGTCGACGAAACCGAACGGCGGCTTGTCGGTGAATACGCCGACGATCAGCTTGTCGCGGGCCTTGATCTTGTCCAGGTAGCCGGCCGCCGGGGCAGCGCTGGCGCTGGCCGCGGGCTTGGGCGCTTCGGCGGATTTATCGCAGCCGGCCAGCAGGGCGAGGCCGAACAGCGGGAGTAGCAGTAGCGAAGACTTGGCAGTTTTCATAAGAGCTCCAGTTCCTTTGTAGGTGCTTTTTTTGGCAATGCTTCAACGAAGGAGAATTTCTCCAGGAACTGCTGCGCTCGTGCGGTCCGCGGGTTCGTAAAGAAGATCTCGGGAGGGTGCTGTTCGAGGATGCGCCCGGCATCCATGAACACGATGCGGTCGGCCACCGCGCGGGCGAAGGCCATTTCGTGGGTGACGATCAACAGGGTCATGCCGTCCCGGGCCAGGCCCTGGATCACTTGCAGCACCTCCTTGACCATCTCCGGGTCCAGCGCCGCGGTGACCTCGTCGAACAGCATCACCTGCGGGTTCATGCACAGCGAACGAACGATGGCGATGCGTTGCTGCTGGCCGCCGGAGAGCTGGCGCGGGAAGGCATCGCGCTTGTCCGAAAGGCCCACCCGTTCCAGCAGCGCCTCGGCCTGGGCGCGGGCTTCGCGGCGGTCGCGTTTCTGCACCTTGAGCGGGCCGAGCAGGATGTTGTCGAGCACGCTCATGTGCGGGAACAGGTGGTAGCTCTGGAACACCATGCCGATGTCCTGGCGCACCTGGCGCCAGTCGGTGGCCGGGTCCAGTAGCTCTTGGCCGGCGAATCTCAGGTGGCCGCCGTGGGCTTTTTCCAGGCCGTTGAGGCAGCGCAGCAAGGTGGACTTGCCGCAGCCGCTGGGGCCGAGAATCACCACCACTTCGCCCTGGGCGACCTTGAGGTCGATGTCCTTGAGCACCTGCTGCTCGCCGAAAAACTTGTTGAAACCCTGGAACTCGATCAGTGCGCTCATGCTTGCGTCCAGCGCCGCTCCAGCACGCGCGAGGCGGCCGACAGCGGGTAGCAGATAAAGAAGAAAAACAGGAACAGGGCGCCGTAGATCAGCACCGATTCGTAGGTGCGCTCGATGATCTGCTGGCCGACCTTGATCACGTCCACCACGCCGATCAGCACCGCCAGCGAGCTGGTCTTGATGATCCGCGTGTAGACGTTGATGGTCGGCGGCGTCATGCGTTTCAGCGCCTGGGGCAGCAGCACGTAGCCGTACAGCTGCGGGTCGGACAGGCCGATCGACAGCCCCGCCTCGCGCTGGCCACGGGGCAGCGAATGCAGGGCGCCGCGCACCACCTCGCCGACTTCGCTGGCGCCCCACAATGACAGCACCAGCACCGCGCAGGTGAAGCTGGGAATGCTGATGCCGAAGAAGATCGGGAAACCGAAGAACAGCAGGTACAGCCAGACCAGCACCGGGATCGCCCGGAACAGCTCCAGGTAGATGCGCAACACGGCGTTCAGCCATTGGCGGTCGAGGGTCCGCAGCACGCCATAGAGCACGCCGCCAACGGTGCTGAAGGCGATGCTCAGCAGGGAAATCGATAACGTCTGCGCGGCGCCCTTGCCCAGTTGCGGCAAGGACACCCAGAGCAGTTCAAGACCCGAACTGGCCATGCTGCAGCCTCCTTTCCAGACGGCTGAGCAACAGCGACAGTGGCAAGAACAGCAGCACGCAGATCAGCGTGAGCACGGCGAGCATTTCGTAGGTCTTGTAGTAGAGGGCGATATAGCTCTTGGTGGTGTAGAGAATCTCCGGCACCGCCACCGCCGAGACCACGGTGGTTTCCTTGAGCAGGAAAATGAAATTGGCGAACAGCGACGGCAGGCTGAGGATTCCCGCTTGCGGCAGGATCACGTAGCGCAGCAGCTGCCAGTGCGACAGGCCGATGGAGCGCCCCGACTCCAACTGGGCCGTCGGCACCGCTTCGACGCCGGCGCGCAGCACCTCGGTGAGGTAGGCGCCGCCGAGAAAGGTCATGGTGATGATCGCCGCGGCGAACCCGGAAATCTTCACCCCCAGCGCCGGCAGGGCGAAGTAGACGAAGAACAGCTGGATCAGCAGCGGGGTGTTGCGCGCCAGCTCCACGTACAGCCCGATCAGGCGCTGCAGGTAGGGGGTGCGGAACACCAGGATGGTGGCGTTGATCAGGGCCACCAGCAGGGAGGTGGCGATGGCGATCAGGCCGACCTGCAAGGTCACGCCCACGGCCTTGAGGAAGGCCGGCAGCGTACTGAGGATAAAAGCGTAGTCGAGGGTCATGGCAATCCTGGACGCCGCTGGGGTACAGCGGCGGTGGTGCAGTCCATTGGGCGGTGGGTAACCACCCGGCAGGCATCGACTTTAAAGCTATAAAAACAATAATTTAAATACCGTTAAAGCATATTGATATCACTCAAAAAACTAACCTGCGGGGTTTGCCATGCGCGCCTGAGCCGGCTACTTTTCTGACGCCGTAAGGGATCTTTCTGATTCCAAGGAACGGACAAGCGGCACCCGACTTCAACGGGCCAGACACGTACATGGACGATAAGAACAATGACCGACCTCAATACCCCGCAACCTCTCGATCCGCAGGACATCGTCAAATGGCTGAAGGCGCTGCGCCGGGCCATGAAGCCTTCCTGAGCAAAATCCCTTCATCGTTGATTGCCCGCGATGGCGTCCTTGCCGATACACCGCGGCGCCTGGATCGCGAGCACGCTTGGCTCCTACAGAAGCAAGGTGAAGCCGTTCTTGCGGGCAATAAAAAACGCCGACGCTGTAGAAGCCATCGGCGTTTAAACCTTGAAGGGGTTTGTACGACTTAAGCGTAGTCCATCAGAACGCCGGCAGTACCGCGCCGCTGTATTTCTTCTCGATGAATTCTTTCACTTGCGGGCTGGTCAGGGCCTTGGCCAATTTCTGGATGGCGGCGCTGTCCTTGTTGTCCGGGCGGGCCACCAGGAAGTTCACGTAAGGCGAATCAGCACCCTCGATCACCAGCGCGTCCTTGGCCGGGTTCAGGCCGGCTTCCAGGGCGTAGTTGGTGTTGATCATGTCCAGGTCGACCTGGTCCAGCACGCGCGGCAGCAGGGCCGACTCCAGTTCCTTGAACTTGAAGTTGTGCGGGTTCTTGGCGATGTCTTTCGGGGTCGCCAGGGCGTTTTTCGGATCCTTGAGTTCGATCAGGCCGGCCTTCTGCAGCAGGATCAGTGCCCGGCCGCTGTTGCTGCCTTCGTTCGGAATGGCGATGGTCGCGCCGTCTTTCAGCTCGGCCAGGGTTTTGACTTTCTTCGAGTAGCCGCCGAACGGTTCGACGTGCACGCCAACCACGGTCACCAGGTTAGTGCCCTTGCCTTCGTTGAAGCTCTTCAGGTACGGCAGGGTCTGGAAGTAGTTGGCGTCCAGACGCTTCTGATCGACCTGCACGTTCGGCTGCACGTAATCGGTGAAGACTTTGATTTCCAGGTCCACGCCTTCCTTGGCCAGGGTCGGCTTGATCAGCTCGAGGATCTCGGCGTGCGGCACAGGGGTGGCCGCCACTACCAGTTTCTCGCCAGCCTGGGCCAGACCGGCAGTCAGGGCAGCCGCCAGTGCGGTGAACAACAGAACCTTTTTCATGCAGTGTCCTTATGAGTCGTCAGTGACGACGGCTTTTGTAATGAAGGTGCCAGCGAAGTGCTATCTCTGGCGTGGAGCGGACAATACCGGGATTTTTTATGCCTTAACAATATCTTTTATTCACGTTGATATTCCATTTTGTTCATACACAATCGGACCGCTCTAGCCCGCGTCCGGGGCGCTCCACAAGCCCCAGCCCACATAAATGTAGGAGCGAGCTTGCTCGCGATGACGACAGTCCTGGCACCTTGTGGTGTCTGGTATGGCGCTATCGCGAGCAAGCTCGCTCCTACAGAAATGGGGTAAAGGATCAGACCAGACCATGTTGCTTGAGCAGGTGTTTCAGCGCCTGTAACTCGGCGGCGGAACCGTCCGCGATCAGGCCCTTCAACTGTTGATCCACCAGCTCCAGCCGCGACAGCTGCGGCGGCAGGTTCAGGTGCTCCGGCAGGATCTCCTCGCCACTGCTGACCAGCAGGGCAAAGTGAATCACGTTCTCCAGCTCGCGGGTGTTGCCCGGCCAGCTGTGCTGCTCCAGCACCTGCTGGGCGGCTTCGCTGATCAGCGGCACCGGCAGGTCCAGGCGCTGGCTGTAGATGCCGAGGAAATATTCGGCCAACGACAGGATGTCGCCGACCCGCTCGCGCAGCGCCGGCAGTTCCAGATGGCCCTCGCCGAGGTAGTGATACAGCCGCTCATGGAACTTGCCCGCCGCCACCGCCTGGGCCAGGTCGATGCTGGTGGCCGCCACCAGGCGCACGTCCACCGGGCTCGGCTGATGGGCGCCGACCCGGGTCACCTCATGGTTTTCCAGGGCCGAGAGCAGCTTGATCTGGATCGGCAACGGCAAGTCGCCGATCTCGTCCAGGTACAGGGTGCCGCCGTTGGCCGAGCCGAACCAGCCGGCGCGGCTGCTGGCCGAACCGCTGAAGGTGCCGGCGGCGTAGCCGAACAGTTCGGCGTCGGCGTAGGTAGGGCTGATGGCCCCGCAGTTGACCGACACGAACAGGCCGCTGCGGTCACTGGCGCGGTGGATATGCCGGGCCAGCAGCTCCTTGCCGCTGCCGGTTTCACCGCGGATCAACACCGAGATCGCCCGCGGCGCCAGCTGTTCCAGCTCCTGGCGCAACTGCCGCGAACGGGGATCGACGAACACCAGCGCCTTGGCGCGGATGCTCAGCGGGCTTTTTTCAGCATCGGGAAAGGTCAGCAGCGGCTGGCCGAAAGACTCATGCAGACTCATGGCAGACTCCCGCCCAAATCCGCTGGCAGGCGGGGGCGTTTAACAAAAAGAAAAAATCAGGCGCGACGCAGGGAATGCTGTTCCATGCGGTTTTGCAGGCGATAGAGATACGCGAAACCCTGCTCCCAGCGCTGGTGCCCGGACTTGACGTTGATATGCCCGGCACCGGACAGGATCCCCGCCTCGGCGCCCCAGTTGCGAGCCAGCTCCAGGGCACGCGGCGCACTGATAGCGCTGTCGTTGTCGGAGCTGACTATCTGGCTCGGGAACGGCAACAGGTCGCTGGGGATCGGCGCGAAATTGCGCAGCGCCGGCGCGCAGGCCGGACGCTCGACATCCGCCGGCGCCACCAGCAACGCGCCACGCACCTGGCGCAAGGCGCTGACCGGCGCATGGGCGGCCCAGTGCGCGACAGTGATGCAGCCCAGACTGTGGGCGATCAGGATCACCGGGGTGCTGTCGGCGGCAATCGCCTCGGCCAGCGCCGCGACCCAATCTTCGCGCCGTGGCGTCAGCCAGTCGGCCTGCTCCACCCGCGCACTGTTCGGCAGGCTGTTCTGCCAGTGGCTTTGCCAATGATCTTCTGGCGATCCTTGCCAGCCCGGCACAATCAGGTAGCGAATTGATTCGTTGCGCATGGGGAGCTCTCCTGCGTGTCTGTTCCCGATCGAGTATAGGGACGAGAGTTATATTCGTTAAGGAATAAGAAGCTATTTATTAAGATCCATAAAGAATATCAAATATCACCTGTACCGATCCTGTACGAACGCTGGCGTTCAGGCCGGCAAACCGCAGTGTCTGCATCGCGAGCAAGCTCGCTCCTACAGGTTCGTGGCGCCCGCCGGCTTTTGTAGGAGCGCAGCTTGCGCGCGATGGCGTCCGTCCAGGCCGGCGCCCCGAGCCAAATCGCAGGCAAAAAAAAGGCCGCACCCTGCCAAGGAGACGGCCTGAAAAGTCGTGGCTTACAACACTGGGTCAGCGGGCGGTGATCACCGACAGCTTGGTGATACCGGCACGCTCGATGGAGGCCATGGCACGGGCCACTTCGCCGTAGTTGACGCCGTCGTCCGCCTGCAGCTGCACGCGCACTTGCGGGTCCTTGGCCTTGGCCGCCTGAAGATTGGTTTCCAAAAGGTCCGGCTGGATCTCGTCCTTGTTGATAAAAAGTTTGCCGGTGCCGTCGATGCTCACCACCAGCGGGTCCTTCTGCTCCACCGGGGCCACGGCCTCGGTCTTGGGCAGGTTGATCGGAATCGCGTTGGTCAACAGTGGCGCGGTGACGATGAACACCACCAGCAGTACCAGCATCACGTCCACCAGCGGCGTGACGTTGATCTCGCTCAGTACCTCATCGCTGTCCTGGGTCGAGAAGGCCATGTCAGGACGCCTCCTTCACTTTCTGCGCGCTGCCCTGGGCCGTGGCCTTGTGCGCGGTCGGGTGGATCAGCACGCGGAACGAACTCTTCTGCGCCAGGCTGTAGAAGTCATGGGCGAAGTCATCGAGGTCGGCGGCGGTCAACTTCAAGCGCCGCAGGAAATAGTTGTAAACCAGCACCGCCGGCACCGCGACGGCGATCCCCACGCCGGTGGCGACCAGCGCCGCGCCGATCGGCCCGGCCACGGTTTCCAGGCTCGCCGAGCCCGCCGCGCTGATGCCTTTCAGGGCTTCCATGATCCCCCACACGGTGCCGAACAGACCGATGAAGGGCGAGGTGCTGCCGATACTGGCGACCACCGCCAGGCCGGTTTCCAGGGAACGCCGCTCACGGACGATCTGCTGGCGCAGGGCGCGCTCCAGGCGGTCCTGATGATTGATGGCCTGGCTCAGGTCCGCCGCGTGCGCTGTGTCGCCGACCTGGATCGCCGCGTAGCCAGCCTGGGCCACACGAGCGGCGGCGCCGGGCTGGGTTTCGCTGAGCTCGGCCGCCGAGTCGAGGCTGGAGGCGGCCCAGAACTGTTTGTGGAACTTGCGATCCTGGGCCTTGAGGCGGGCGAACTGCGCGCCCTTGAGCAGGGCCAGGCCCCAGGTGGCCACGGAAAAGACCACCAGCAGCCAGATCACCGCGCTTTCGATGGATTCGAGTGGAGATGCCAATAACGTCATGTTCTTTTCCCTCTGTATGACCTTGTAGGAGCGAGCGTGCTCGCGATAGCGACCGACCAGGCACAGCACCTGGCGCAGGCTCAATGAATCTTGAAATCGATGGGTACGCTGACCCAGCCGTCCTGGGCGACGTCACCCTGCTTGGCCGGCACGAAGCTCCAGCGCTTGACGGCCGATAACGCCGCGTCGTCGAGTTGCTGGCGACCGCTGCTTTTCTGAATCTGGATCTCGCCGGGCTTGCCGCTGGCCAGTACATGCACCCGCAGCAGCACCGTGCCTTCCCACCCGCGACGCTGGGCCAGCGACGGATATTCCGGCGCCGGGTTCTTCAAGTACGCGGCGTTCGCCGAAGCCGGAGTCACGGGCGCCGGGGCCGGTGGCGCGGGCGGAGCCGGAGCGGCGACAGGCGCGGCCGGTTGTGGCGGCGCGGGCTGTTGCTGGACCGGCTTGGGCTCAGGCTTGGGGACCGGTTTCGGCTTGGGTTGCGGCTTGGGTTTGGGAATCGGCTTGGGCGGTGGCGGCTTGACCGCCAGTTCGTCCTCCACCGGCGGTGGCGGCTCCACCACCGGCTGTACCGGCTGCGGTGGCGGCGGTTCGACCACCGGCGGCGCCGGCCGGGAAAACTCGATGGTCATCGGCGGAATTTCCGGCGGCACGATCGGCAATACCGGCGTCGGCTGCTGGTTGATCCAGTAGATCACCGCACCGTGCAACAGCAGGGCGATCACCCCGAGCGCAATCGCCTCGCGCCGCCGCAGCCCGGCCTTGGGAGCCTTCTGCAAACGCAATTGGCCCAACGGCAAGCGATGCGGCCGGCCGAGATCGACCAGATCGCCGCTCGGTGCCTGACGCCACAGCACCTCATGTGCACTGGCGGCGGTCTGGACATTGCCCATTGATTAACTCCCTACAGTCTTTTGCGAATAACCCGACCCACACCTGCGAACTCCCCTGGAGCAGCGTCGAGGGCTGAATGATTGGCGCCAGACACTTATCTCCGAAAGTAATCTTTGAAGTTATGGATAGATCAAAAACGCATATTTAAACCCGTCATCTCGCGCCAGGCCGCGCGGATCAAGGGCTGCGGGGAAGGAGTCAAAAAGCCATGCTTTGCGAGCATTGAAAATATTCGCCAAAGGCATTGCATCGCCGCGGCAAAACCGCAGCGAAGCGACAGCAGTGGCGAAATAAAGGAGTCCGACCGAACGTCGATCAAAGGAACCATGGCGCACCCGATAAAGCGGACCTCAAGCGCCCCCTGGACAGGGAAGTTCAGACGTTCAGTACCTGGCTCTCGCACAGCGCCAGCAGCTGGCTTTCCAGGGCCTTGCCGGCCCGGCTCAAGCCGCTGCGGCCGTACAACGCCAGGCGCACGCCCTGGATGTCCGGCAAGCCGCTGGCGGCGTCGAGCACGCGATGCCCGGCGCCCACCACTCGCACCGGCAGCAGGCTGATGCCCAGGCCCGCCGCCACCGCCGAGCAGACGCTAGCCAGGCTGGCGCTGGAGTAACCGATGCGCCAGCGCCAGCCACCAACCTCGAGGTGGTGCAACATTTCATGGCGATACAAACCGCCCACCGGGAACGCCACCAACGGCAACGGATCGCGGCCAAAGGCCGGGGTGGCGCGGCTGTCGACCCAGCACAGGGGTTCCGGCCACGACGCCAGGCAGTCGTCGCTGGCGCCCATCTGCTTGACCAGCAACAGGTCGAATTCGCCGCGTCGATAGAGCCGGGTCAATTCCGGGCCCAACCCGCTGGTGACCTCCAGGCGCACGCCGGGATGGTCCTGGCCGAAGCGCGACAACAACGGCATCAGCCGCTCGGCGGCGAAGTCTTCCGGCACCCCGAGGCGCAACACGCCTTCGCTCTGTTGATGCAGCAAGACATCGCTGGCCTCTTCGTTGAGGGCCAGGATCCGTCGCGCGTACCCCAGCAGACGCTCGCCCTCGGCGGTGGCCACCACCCGGCGCTGGTCGCGGTCGAGCAACTGGCAGTCCAGGCTCTCCTCCAGCCGCCGCACCTGCTGGCTGACGGTGGACTGGGTGAGGTGCAGGCGCTCGGCGGCACGGGTGAAGTTGGCGCAGTCGACGACGGCGACAAAACTGCGCAGCAGCACAGGATCGAACATGGCGACACCATTCTAAATGCCACTGATTGGCATGGTTATATTTAATTTCAGAATACATCAGGGCCTGAGCATACTCGGCGCTCATTTACCGCACAGGGAGCCTGATGCCATGCGTTACCTGTCTTGCAAACACGCGGTCCTGGCAATCTGTCTGCTCGTGGTGGGGGTGGTGATGGCAAAGGATAACGGGCTGCTCGAAGCGGTCCGCGACGGGCAGTTGCCCAAGGTCCAGGCGCTGCTTCGCCAAGGCGTGGACGTCAACGTGCGCGGCCTGGACGGCAGCAGCCCGCTGCTGCTGGCCACCGCCGCCAATCAGGTCGAGATCGCCCGGGCGCTGATCGAGGCCGGCGCCGACGTCAACCAGAAGAACCTGATCCACGACAGCCCTTACCTGCTGGCCGGCGCCAGCGGGCGCAATGCGATCCTGCAGCTGACCCTGGCCCACGGCGCCGACCTGAAAAGCACCAACCGCTACGGCGGCACCGCGCTGATCCCGGCTTGCGAGCGTGGGCATGTCGACACCGTGCGCCTGCTGATCGAGGCCGGTGTCGACCTCGATCATGTCAATCGCCTGGGCTGGACCTGCCTGATGGAAGCCATTGTGCTGGCCGACGGCGGCCCGGCGCACCAGCAGATAGTCGCCCAATTGATCGCCGCCGGCGCCAACCTGAACCTGCCGGACAACGATGGCCTGAGCCCCCTGCAACAGGCGGAAAAACGCGGCCAGAGCGCCATCGCCAAACTGCTGCGGGACGCCGGCGCGTCCTGATGTGTGCCTTAAGGAGCCCCCATGAAAGACGATCAGGAGTACCTGCAACGCGCCGTCGAACTGGCCCGGCAAAACGTCGCGGCCGGTGGCCGGCCGTTCGGTGCGGTGCTGGTGCGCGACGGCCAGGTGCTGGCCGAGACGGTCAACCAGATCCACCTGACCCAGGACCCCACCGCCCACGCCGAGCTGCTAGCCATCCGGGTCGCCAGCCAGCAGCTCGGGCCACGCCTGGACGGCTGCGTGATCTATGCCAGCGGCCAGCCCTGCCCCATGTGTTTGAGCGCCATGTACCTGTGCGGTGTGGCGCGCGCGGTATTCGCCGCGGACAACGCCAGCGCCGCACCCTTCGGCCTGTCCACGGCGGCGATCTACGAACAACTGGCCCAGCCCCTGGCGGCCCAGCGCTTGCCGGTGCAGCACCTGCCGCAGGCGGCGATGCACGAGATCTACCGCGACTGGCAGGCCCGCCATGCCGCTCGCTGAGTCGCGTCTGCGCCGCCTCGGCGGCTGGGCCCTGCTGATCGCCCTGGGGCTCAATCTGCGGCCGATCATCAGTTCCATCAGCCCGCTGCTGATGGAGATTCGTGGCGCCACCGGCATGAGCTTCCAAAGCAGTGCCTGGCTCACCAGCCTGCCGGTGGTCTGCATGGGCCTGGTGGCCTTGCTCGGGGTGCGCCTGGAAGCCCGCCTGGGAGAACGGCGCGGCGTCGCCCTCGGTCTGTTGATGATCCTCTGCGCCTGTCTGGCGCGGTTGCTCTGCGACCAGGCCGGCGCCCTGCTCGCCACGGCCCTGCTCGGCGGTGCCGGCGTGGCCTTGATCCAGGCACTGGTGCCGGCGCTGATCAAGCGCCAGTTCCAGCAACGGGTGGCCTTGGCCATGGGCATTTATTCGGCTTCGTTGATGGGCGGTGGCGGCCTCGCGGCGCTGCTCAGCCCGCAGGTCGCCACGCATTTCGCCCATTGGCAGGCCGGGCTCGGCGTGTGGCTGTTGCCGGCGCTGGCGGCGCTGCTGCTGTGGTGGCTGCTGCCTTTCGCCAGGCCGGGGCAGCGCCTCGACGCCCCCTCCATCGGCCTGTGGCGCAACCGTCGGGCCTGGTTGCTGGCGCTGTACTTCGGCCTGGTCAATTGCGGCTACATGAGCATGGTCGCCTGGCTGCCGGCCTATTACCTGCAATTGGGCTGGAGCGCGACCCAGAGCGGTTCGCTGCTGGCATTCATGACCCTCTTCCAGGTCACCGCCGCGCTGTTGATGCCCGCCCTGGCGCAGCGCCAGAGCGACCGCCGGCCATTGCTCGCCATCAGCCTGAGCGCCCAGGCCCTGGGTTTCAGCGGCCTGGTGTTGTGGCCGCTGCAGGCCCCGCAGCTGTGGGTGGCACTGATCGGCTTCGGCCTCGGCGCCTGTTTCGCCCTGAGCCTGATCCTCACCCTCGACCACCGTCGCGATCCCCGGGAAGCCGGACAACTGGCGGCCTTCGTGCAAGGGGTGGGGTTCCTGATCAACGCCGTGTCGCCGTGGATGACCGGCTGGCTGCGGCAGCTCACCGGCAGCTTCATCAGCGCCTGGTGGGTACTGGTCCTGAGCGTGCTGGCCATGCTGATGCTGACCCGGGTATTCAGCCCCTCCAGCTACCGGGAGCCACAGATAGCGACCACGGCACCGCAGCCGGCCTCCGTGACGCCTTAAAGATCAAGGCCCATGGCCACTATGCGCAACTTCTTGCGCACCCCTCTGTGGATAACTCTGTGAACAGTTATCCAAAGCCTCGATAAACCGGGACCTTCAGCCAAGTGCGCAACTTCTTGCACAGCACTGCGCAAGAAGTTGCGCACTTTCAAGCGCTTTCGAGCTGGAAATACCGTCAGCGATGCCAGAAAACACCGGAAGCCCTTGTTCCATAAGGCACTTTCAACTCCTGGCATGCTCCTTGATATCAACTTGGCACCCAACCGGGCGATCCGTCCCACCGGGCACCTTTATTTTTTAGCAAGGAGAGCATCCATGGCTACACCAGCGTATATGTCCATCACCGGCACCAAACAAGGCCTGATCACCGCCGGTGCCTTCACCGCTGACTCCGTTGGCAACACCTACCAGGAAGGCCACGAAGACCAGGTCATGGTTCAGGGCTTCCAGCACGAAGTGATCATCCCGCGTGACCCGCAGTCCGGCCAGCCAACCGGCCAGCGCGTGCACAAACCCGTAGTCATCACCAAGGTTTTCGACAAGGCTTCGCCACTGCTGCTGGCGGCCCTGACCTCCGGTGAGCGTCTGACCAAGATCGAAATCCAGTGGTACCGCACCTCTGCCGCCGGCACCCAGGAGCACTACTACACCACCACCCTGGAAGACGCGATCATCGTCGACATCAAAGACTACATGCACAACTGCCAGGACCCATCGAACTCGCACTTCACCCACCTGGAAGACGTGCACTTCACCTACCGCAAAATCACCTGGACCCACGAAGTCTCCGGTACTTCCGGTTCCGACGACTGGCGTTCCCCGGTCGCGGGCTAAGTCCGGCCGACCGTTACACCAACATCGGCCAGCTCTGCTGGTCGATGTTGTTTACGCCATAAGGGATTTCTTGCGTTCGTCGGCGCCCGGCCCCGGGGTCGACCCACGCGGCAGTACTGCACGAGGAACAAGGGATGTTCGCGCCGGCCAATCAGACCCACTTCAGCCTGACCGTCGAAGGTTTGGAGAACGACCTCCAGGTATTGTCCTTCACTGGACGGGAAGCCATCAGCCAGCCCTTCGCCTTCGAGGTCGAGCTGGTCAGCGCCCAGGCCGCCCTGGACCTGGAAAGCCTGCTGCACAAACCGGCCTTCCTGCAGTTGGCGCAGAACGGCACCGGCATCCACGGGCAGATCTACCGCGTCGCCCAGGGCGACTCCGGCAAGCGCCTGACCCGCTACTCGGTGACCCTCCGCCCGCACCTGGCCTACCTCGCGCACCGCATCAACCAACGCATCTTCCAGAACCTCACGGTGCCGAAAATCATCGGCCAGGTCCTCGAAGAACACGGCATCCAAAGCAACGCCTACCAGTTCCAGCTGGGTTCGATCTATCCCGAGCGCAACTACTGCGTGCAGTACGACGAATCGGACCTGCATTTCATCCAGCGCCTGTGCGAGGAAGAAGGTATCCACTACCACTTCCAGCACAGCGCCGACAGCCACACCATCGTCTTCGGCGATGACCAGACGGTGTTCCCGAAACTGGCGCCAGTGGCCTACCAGCAAGACTCCGGCATGGTCGCCAACGACCCGGTGATCAAGCGTTTCGACCTGCGCCTGGAAGCCCGTACCAGCCGCACCACGCGCCGCGACTACGACTTCGAGAAACCGCGCCTGACCCTGGAGAGCGACGCCAAGAGCGAGTTCAAGCCGGACCTCGAGGATTACGACTATCCCGGTCGTTTCGTCGATCGCGAACGCGGCAAGCACCTGGCCAAGCGCGCCCTGGAACGCCACCGCAGCGACTACCGGCTGGCCGAGGGCAAAAGCGACCAGCCGCTGCTGGTCAGTGGGCATTTCCTGGCCCTGAGCGAACACCCGAAAGCGCAATGGAACGACCTCTGGCTGCTCACCGAGATCGTCCACGAAGGCAAGCAGCCGCAGGTGCTGGAAGAGTCGGTGACCAGCGACACCACCGCACTGAAGGACGACTTCCACCAGGGTTATCGCAACCGCTTCCAGGCCACCCCCTGGGACGTACCCAACCGGCCGCCGCTGCTGCACCCCAAGCCGCGCATCCTCGGCAGCCAGAGCGCGGTGGTCACCGGGCCCAAGGGCGAAGAGATCCACTGCGACTCGTACGGCCGGGTCAAAGTGCAGTTCCACTGGGACCGCGAAGGCCAGTCGGACGACAAGACCAGCTGCTGGCTGCGGGTGTCCTCGGCCTGGGCCGGCGCCCAGTACGGCGGCATCGCCATCCCGCGGATCGGCATGGAAGTGCTGGTGACCTTCCTCGAGGGCGACCCCGACCAGCCGCTGATCAGCGGCTGCCTGTACCACAAGGAAAACGTCGTCCCCTACGAGCTGCCGGCGAACAAGACCCGCAGCACCTTCAAGACCCTCAGTTCCCCCGGTGGCGGCGGCTACAACGAGCTGCGCATCGAGGACAAGAAGGGCCAGGAACAGATCTTCCTGCACGCCCAGCGCGACTGGGACGAAAACGTCGAACACGACCAAAAGATCCGCGTCGGCAACGAACGCCACGACACGGTCGAGGCCAACAGCTACAGCGAGTTCAAGGCCGAGGAACACCACACCGTGCACGCCGACCGCAAGGTCGAAGCGCGCGCCAGCGACCACCTCACCGTCGGTGCCAACCAGCACATCAAGATCGGCACCGGGCAGTTCATCGAAGCCGGCCAGGAGATCCACCTCAATGCCGGGGTGAAGGTCGTCATGGAAGCCGGCAGCGAGTTGACCCTCAAGGGCGGCGGCAGCTTTATCAAGCTCGACGCCGGCGGCGTGACCATCAGCGGCCCGCAGGTCAAGGTCAACTCCGGCGGCGGCCCGGGCAGCGGCTCCGGCGCCGCGCCACTGATGCCC
Source organism: Pseudomonas sp. FW305-25 (assembly GCF_017351415.1). Taxonomy (NCBI): domain Bacteria; kingdom Pseudomonadati; phylum Pseudomonadota; class Gammaproteobacteria; order Pseudomonadales; family Pseudomonadaceae; genus Pseudomonas; species Pseudomonas sp. FW305-25. The sequence continues at coordinate 15,207 of NZ_JACNDE010000063.1, forward strand.
GGCGCGCTGAAGCAGGCCGACGCCGACAAAGCCGGCGCCCTGTTGACCCCGGCGCAAATCAACACCCTCAAACGCAACGCGCCTTTCTGCGAAGAGTGCGAAAAGTGCAAGGACGGTGCCTGTGCCATCTGATCGCCTGACACCCCAGGCCTGGCTCGCCCGCCAGCCCCTGCAACCCGACGAGCGCCTGTACCTGGTGATCAGCAACGCCAGCGACGCCAACCCGCTCAAGGACTTCTACCAGACCCAGGGCGCCAGCGGCCTGACCGCCCTCTGGAGCGGCACGCCCTACGCCGACTGGCAGCCGGTGATGCCCTACCTCGCCGAACTCAAACCGGCCTCCCCCTTCCTCGACTGGATCGCCGAAACCGACGCCGACGACTGGGGCTGGCTCGCCGTCTCCAACTGCGAACCGGCAGTGGTGTTCGAACACCTGCGCAGCCTGACCCAGGTGAAGATGCCGGGCGGCGCCGAGGTGTTTTTTAGGTTTTGGGATGGGCGGCATATTTATCCGATTTTGGAAGGCCTCGGCGCTGCCGCAGGGGAAGTGCTACCGGTCTTCAACCGTTACTGGATCAACGGCCAAACCCTGGAAACCGGCGTACGCCCGGTGCCGAGGGTCAAAGAGTGGCCGTGGTGGGAAGTACCGCAGCCCCTGCTCGATCAACTGGCCAAGAAAGACCCGACCACCCTGATCGACAACCTGATGCAATGGCTGAGCGAGGAACGCCCAGACCTGTACGACGCTTTCCCGGAGGCTGTGCTGCGCCACAAGGTCGCGCATTTCATTCGTCGGCCGAACGCCCCGAAAGCCCTTAATGAAGCACTGCTTAACCACCTGACTCTGGAGCAAGGATGATGGGTCGCGTTGCCGATATCGAAAAACAACTGAACTCGTTCAAAAGCAGTCTGACGCTGTACCGCGCACAGACCGAAAAATGGTACGCGCAAGCCGCAGATGCCGTGAGCGAGAAAACGGACATGCCTTCCTTGCTGGGCATGGAACGGGTCATCAAGGTCGGCGGCACCAGCAAGGCCGTCAGCATGACTGACGGCAGCTTCACCTCCAACGTTGCGAAATGCCCACTCAATGGCCTGCTGCTGATCGAGAGCAAGTTCGAGTCGGTCTACGACATCCCCTTGGGCGGTATTCAGGTCCTAGTCATTCCGGTCAAGGGTGGCGCCGCGACCAAACTGACGCTGGACGCCAAGGGCAAGGCCACCTTCCGAGGAAAGCCGGGGGAGCTCTACAAGATCCGCGTGCAGAACGAAGTCACCCCGGCTCAAGTCAATGCGCTGTTCAAATCCTATGACGGCCTGACTGGCGAGCTGGAAGGCTGGCTGCGCAGGGAGTGGGCCGTCTTCAAGCCGCAATGGTCGACTCAGTCGGCAGCAGCCTCCTTGAAAGCCGTCGGCAACGGCATCCTTGCCGGTAGCTGGGAAGCGATCAAAGGCGTGTGGGATGGCATTACGCTTATTCTCGACATCCTGCAAAACCCGATGAAGTACGTCGACCGGTTGGGGGCAGGTGCGGAAAAACTGGCCAAGCTGGCCAAGGAAGCCCCGGATGTCATGCGTAAGGCGATGCTGTTCGCCAGTGATGAAGCGGCGCTGTTTCTCCTGGTACGCAGCGCATCGATCTGGCTTAGCGCATTGCCGCCGTCTCAAATCGCTGGCGATGCGGCCAAATACATTTCTTCCGCCGTCGTTTCGATTCTGATCGACATCGTGCTGGGCATCGTCTTGACCATTGCTCTGGAAGGCATGGGAGTCGTCTACCTGGCCCTGCGCCTGAAGAAGTATGGCCAGGTCATCGTCAAAGCCGCGACACGCTTTGTCGAGGCCGTTTTCAAAATCATCAACAGCTTCATGGGCTACATCAAGAAGTACACGGAAGTGGCTGCGCGTGGCATACAGACAGCCGCCAAGAAAGGCGTGGTGCAAGTTCGTTTCGATGGTAGAAAAAACTCCGCGCTTGGAGGAAGGCAAGCAGCACCCGACGCCTCCCGTCCTGCAACGACTCCGGCCAGGCGCAATGCCGACTCCGCCAGCAATACCTGCACCAGCGGCTGCCCGGTATCGATGGTCACCGGCGAAGAACTGCTGACCCTGACCGACGGCGAGCTGGACGGGCTGCTGCCGTTCGAATGGACGCGCCTGTATCGCACCAGCGCGGCTGAACTCAACTGTGGGCTGGGTTATGGCTGGAGCCACGCTCTAGCGCAGCGCGTCGAGATCGATGGCGAAAGCGTTATCTGGACCGACCATGAGAACCGCTCGACGACCTTTCCGCTGCCCAGCGAACAGCGCCCGGCCATTACCAACACCCTGTCCCGGGCAGCGATTTTCCTGGGAGACGATCCGTCCGAGCTGATCCTGTCCCAGGCCGGCAAATCGTCGCGGTTCTACCATTTCCGCTACAACAGCAAGGGCGCGAGCCTGATCGCGATCAGCGACAACTACGACAATCGTCTGCACATCACCCGTGACATTCAGGGCCGGATCAAACGTATCGACAACGGGGCCGGACGCGCCCTGCTGTTGCGTTACGACCGCACACTGATAGTCGCCGTCGATTATCAGCAGTTCACTCCAGCGGATAACCTGGAAGACGCCTGGAGCACCGTTCAGACCCTGGTCAGCTACAGCTACGACGCACAGCACCGCCTGATAGAAGCGAAAAACGCTGCTGGCGAAGCAGAGCGTTATGCCTATGACAAACAGAACGTCATTCTTGAACGGCAACTGGCTGGCGGCGCCAGCTTCTTCTGGGAATGGGAAAATCAGGGTAAGGATTCACGTTGCATTCATCACTGGGCGAACTTCGCACAGATGGATCAGCGTTACGTCTGGGATGACAAAGGCAGCGTCACAGCCATCAACACCGATGGCAGCGAAGAGATCTATACCCACGACGAGCAGGCCAGACTGGTCAGCAAGGTCGATCCGGACGGTGCCGAACACCTCAAGGCCTATGACGAAAAAGGCCGGCTGATCGCTGAGAAAGATCCACTTGGTGCGGTCACCGAATATCACTACGACGAAGCCGGGGACATGGTGGCGGTAATTCCGCCGGAAGATGAGCCGACTGGATACGAGTACGACAACGGTCGTGTCACTGAAGTCCGTCGCGGCAACACAACCTGGAAATACCAGCGCAACCGTCAGGGCGACATCACCTGCCAGACCGACCCCGATGGCAACGAAACCCACTACAGTTACGACCGCCAAGGTCGCCTGCTGGAAATCACCCACCCCGACGGCAGCCGTCATCAACTGGGCTGGAACGGCCTCGGCCAGTTGCTGGAAGAACGCCTGCCCGACGGCGGCCAACGCAAGTACCGCTACGACGCCCTCGGCCGGCAGATCACCCGCCAGGACGAAAGCGGCGCCATCACCCATTACCAGTGGGACGCCGCCAACCGTCTGGCACAGATCACCCTGCCCGGCGGCGCGACCCGCGCCTTCAGCTACAACGCCTACGGCAAAGTCACCGCCGAGCGCGACGAACTGGACCGCGTCACCCGCTACGAATACGCCGACAACCTGCACCTGGTCAGCCGCCGCATCAACCCGGACGGCAGCCAGTTGCGTTATCGCTACGAC
>NZ_JACNDE010000064.1:0-18484 GCF_017351415.1 Pseudomonas sp. FW305-25
CGCGAAGCGCTCAAGGCTGTCTCTGCATAGAGATTGTTGTCTCTTTATTGAGACTCTTCGATCCCCAGCGCCGCCATCTTCTTGTACAGGGTCGAGCGCCCCAGCCCCAGGCGCGCCGCTGCTTGCCCCACCTTGCCGCCACAGTGCGCCAGGGCCGACTCGATCACCTGGCGGTCGAAACGCTCGCGCGCGGCGGCGAAGGTTTCGTCGGGCTGCACTTCGGCGGCCTGGGGGCTGGCCGCGCGCGGCACCGGGCTGAAGGTACCGATGGCCGCGCGCAGGTCGTCGGCGTTGAGCATCAGGTCGTCGCTGAGCAGGGCGGCGCGTTCCAGGACGTTGCGCAGCTCGCGGATATTGCCCGGCCAGGCATGCTGACCGAGCAGGGCCAGGGCGTCGGGGGTCAGTTCGTGCTGGCTGCGCAGTTCTTCGAGGATGGCTTCGCTGAGGGCCGGCAGGTCGTCCAGGCGCTCGCGCAGCGGCGGCACCTGGATCGGCAGCACATTGAGGCGGTAATACAGGTCGGCGCGGAATTCGCCGCGCTTGATCGCCGCTTCCAGGTCGGTGGAGGTGGCGGCGATCACCCGCACGTCGCTCTGGATCACCTCGTTGGAGCCCACCGGCTCGAACTCTTTCTCTTGCAGCACCCGCAGCAGCTTGCTTTGCAGCGGCAGGGGCATGTCGCCGATCTCGTCGAGAAACAGCGTGCCGCCCTGGGCGATCTGCAGCTTGCCGGCGCGGCCCTTGCGGTCGGCGCCGGTGAAGGCGCCGGGGGCGGTGCCGAAGAACTCGGCCTCCAGCAAGGCCTCGGGAATCGCCGCGCTGTTGATGCTGACGAAGGCCTTGTGCGCCCGTGGCGACGCGGCGTGGATGGCCTGGGCCAGCAACTCCTTGCCGGTGCCGGTCTCGCCTTGCAGCAGCACCGGCGAGTCGGCGCTGGCACTGCGCCGGGCGCGGCGTTTGACTTCCAGGCTGGCGGCGCTGGTGCCGATAAAGTGGGCGAAGTTGTATTTGGCCTGCCGCGCCCGTAGCAGCGAGCGCGTGGAAGCAAGCTCTTCCTGCATGCTCAGGTAGCGCTTGAGCATCGGCGACAGGCTGCGCAGCTCGTCGAACAGGGCAAAGCCGATGGCGCCGATCACCGCCCCGGCGTCGTCGTGGATCGGCAGGCGCATCACCACCAGCGGGTCCTTGGGGGTGTCCTGCATGTCCAGCAGGATCGGCCGCCCGGTGCGCACCACTTCGCGCAACAGGCTGCCGGGGATCACGCTTTCGCAGGCCTTGCCGATGGCGAACGCCGCCGACTCCAGGCCGAAGCGCCGGGCGTAGCGCTCGTTCATCCAGACGATGTTGGCGTCGCGGTCGACGATCACCGTGCCCTCGCTGGATTGCTCGATGATCTCGAACAGCGAACGGATCGCCAGTTGGCGGACCCGCTGGTAATCCTTGAGACTTTCGGTGTCGTTCATGGGGGAGGTCCTGAAGGGAGCGCGGCGCCGATTATGCCGGGAATCTTCACAGCGACGCGACCATCAGGGTTGCCGCTATCCCTGTAGCCGCTGCCGCAGGCTGCGATAAGACCCGCAGGGGCTTCCGGCGGCCTCCAGACCCTGCGCCCGCTTCGCGGTCGATCGCAGGCTTCGCCAGCGGCTACAGAGTGGTGCTTCTGTAGAAGTGAGGCTTGCCCGCGATGGGTTCGGCGCGGTGGGCCTGCAATACCGCGGTGCTTGCATCGCGAGCAAGCTCGCTCCTACAGGGGAATGCGGGTTCAGGCGGGGTGGGCGGCGGCCAGCAGTTCCTGGGTGTAGGGGTGTTGCGGCGCGTCGAACACTTCGTGACTGGGACCGCGTTCGACCACCTTGCCGTCCTTGATCACGATCATGTCGTGGGCCAGGGCGCGCACTACCGCCAGGTCGTGGCTGATAAACAGGTAGGTCAGGCCATGCCGCTCCTGGAGCTGACGCAACAGCGCCACCACCTGTTTCTGCACGGTGCGGTCGAGGGCCGAGGTCGGTTCGTCCAGCAAAATCAGCGCCGGCTTGAGCACCAGGGCCCGGGCAATGGCGATGCGCTGGCGCTGGCCACCGGAGAACTCGTGGGGGTAGCGGTGGCGGCTGGCCGGGTCCAGGCCGACTTCTTCCAGCACCTGGATCACCTGCTGCTCGCACTGCTGGGCGGTGGACTGGCTGTGCACTTCCAGCCCTTCGCTGATGATCTGCGCCACCGACATCCGCGGGCTGAGGCTGCCGAACGGGTCCTGGAACACCACCTGCATCTGCTTGCGCCACGGCCGCAGCTGCTTCTGGTTGAGGCCGTCGAGGGCCTCGCCCTGGAAGCGGATGCTGCCTTCGGAATCCAGCAGGCGCAGGATCGCCTGGCCGAGGGTCGACTTGCCGGAGCCGGACTCGCCGACGATGCCGAGGGTCTTGCCCCGTTGCAGGCTCAGGCTGATACCGTCCACCGCCCGCAGGTATTGCTTGCGGCGGAACAGCCCGCCGCCGATCTGGAACTGCACATTGAGGTCGTCCACCTGCAACACCACTTCGCGCTCGTCCCGGGGCAGGGCTTCGCCTTCCGGCTCGGCATTGAGCAGCACGCGGCTGTAGGGGTGTTGGGGCGCGGTGAACAGGGTTTCGCACGGCGCCTGCTCGACAATCTGCCCGGCCTTCATCACACAGACGCGCTGGGCGATGCTGCGCACCAGGTTGAGGTCGTGGCTGATCAGCAGCAGCGACATGCCCAGGCGCTGTTGCAGGGATTTGAGCAGCAGCAGGATCTTGCGCTGCACCGTCACGTCGAGGGCGGTGGTCGGTTCGTCGGCGATCAGCAGTTCCGGCTCGCAGGCCAGGGCCATGGCGATCATCACCCGCTGGCGCTGGCCGCCGGAGAGCTGGTGCGGGTAGGCCTTGAGCCGCTCCTCGGGTTTCTGGATGCCCACCAGGCGCAGCAGCTCGAGGATCCGCGCCTGGGCCGCCTTGCCGCCCAGGCCCTTGTGCAGCAGCAGGGTTTCGCCGATCTGCTTTTCGATGCTGTGCAGCGGGTTCAGCGAGGTCATCGGCTCCTGGAAGATCATGGCGATGCGGTCGCCGCGCAGCTTCTGCAAGGTCCGCGCATCGGCGCCGAGCAACTCCTGGCCACGGTAGCGGATGCTGCCGCTGCTCTGGGTGTCGCAGTCGGGCAGCAGTTGCAGGATCGAATGGGCGGTCACCGACTTGCCCGACCCCGACTCGCCGACCAGAGCCAGGCACTCGCCGGGGCGGATATCCAGGCACAGGTCGCGCACCACTTTCTGACCGTTGAAGGCGACATTGAGGTCGCGGATTTCGATCAGGTTGTCAGTCATTTAACAGTCCGCTTGATTCAGGAGCGTGGGTCAAAGGCATCGCGCAACGCCTCGCCGATAAACACCAGCAGCGAGAGGATCAGCGCCAGGGTGAAAAACGCCGTCAGGCCCAGCCAGGGCGCTTGCAGGTTCTGCTTGCCCTGGCCGATCAGCTCGCCCAGGGAGGCGCTGCCGGCCGGCATGCCGAAGCCGAGGAAGTCCAGGGCGGTGAGGGTGGAAATCGCCCCGGTGAGAATGAACGGCAGGTAGCTCAGGGTGGCGTTCATCGCATTGGGCAGGATGTGCCGCACGATCACCTTACGGTCGTTGAGGCCCAGGGCCCGGGCGGCCTTGACGTATTCCAGGTTGCGCCCGCGCAGGAACTCGGCGCGCACCACGTCCACCAGGGCCAGCCAGGAGAACAGCGCCATGATCCCCAGTAGCCACCAGAAGTTCGGCTCGACGAAACCGGAAAGGATGATCAGCAGGTACAGCACCGGCAGCCCCGACCAGACCTCCAGCAGGCGCTGGCCCAGCAGGTCGACCCAGCCGCCGTAATAGCCCTGCAGGGCGCCGGCGGCGATGCCGATCAGGGCGCTGATAAAGGTCAGGGCCAGGGCGAACAGGATCGACACCCGGGCGCCGTAGATCACCCGGGCCAGCACGTCACGGGCCTGGTCGTCGGTGCCCAGCCAGTTGACCGCGGTCGGCGGGCTTGGGGCCGGGCGGCTGAGGTCGTAGTTGGGTGTGTCTTCGCTGAACGGGATCGGCGGGAACAGCAGCCAGCCGCCGTCCTGGCGGATCAGCTGCTGCACGTAGTCGCTGCGGTAGTCGGCCTGGAACGGCAACTGCCCGCCGAACTCCTGCTCGGTGTAGCGCTTGAACACCGGGAAATACAGCGAGCCCTGGTAACTGACCACCAGCGGTTTGTCGTTGGCGATCAGCTCACCGCCGAGGGTGAGGATGAACAGGCCGATAAACAGCCACAGCGACCACCAGCCACGGCGGTTTTTCTTGAAGCGCTCGAAGCGCCGGCGCGCCAGCGGGGAGAGCTTGAGCATCAGGCGTTCCTCGCGGCGAAGTCGATACGCGGGTCGACCAGGGTGTAGCAGAGGTCGCCGATGAGTTTTATCAGCAGGCCGAACAGGGTGAAGATGAACAGCGAGCCGAACACCACCGGATAGTCCCGCGATACCGCGGCCTCGTAGCTCATGCGGCCGAGGCCGTCGAGGGAGAAGATCACTTCGATCAGCAAGGAGCCGGCGAAGAACACGCTGATAAAGGCCTGTGGAATGCCCGAGACCACCAGCAGCATGGCGTTGCGGAACACATGGCCGTAGAGCACCCGGCGCTCGCTCAGGCCCTTGGCCCGGGCGGTGACCACGTACTGGCGGGTGATCTCGTTGAGGAACGAGTTCTTGGTGAGGATGGTCAGGGTGGCGAAACCGCCGATCACCAGGGAGGTCACCGGCAGCACCAGGTGCCAGAAGTAGTCGACGACCTTGCCCAGGGTGCTCAGTTGCTCGAAGTTCTCCGAGACCAGCCCGCGCACCGGGAACCAGTTCAGCGAGGTGCCGCCGGCAAAGACCACGATCAGGAACATGGCGAACAGGAAGGCCGGCATGGCGTAGCCGATGATGATCGCGGTGCTGCTCCAGATATCGAAATGGCTGCCGTGGTGCACCGCCTTGCGAATCCCCAGGGGGATCGACACCAGGTAGGTGATCAGCGTCGCCCAGAGCCCGAGGGAAATGGTCACCGGCATTTTCTGCAGGATCAGCTCGGTGACTGTGGCACCACGGAAGAAGCTCTTGCCGAAGTCCAGCTGCGCGTAGCTCTTGAGCATCAGCCACAGGCGTTCGTGGGCCGGCTTGTCGAAACCGTACTGTTTCTCGATGTCCTTGATCAGCTGCGGGTCGAGGCCGCGGCTGGCCCGCGAGTTGCCGCTGACGCCGTCGCTCGAACCGCCGAGGTTGCCGCCACCGCCTATGCCTTGCAGGCGGGCTATGGCCTGTTCCACCGGACCGCCGGGGGCGGCCTGGACGATGGCGAAGTTGACCAGCAGGATGATCAGCAGGGTCGGGATGATCAGCAGCAGGCGCCGCAGGATATACGCCAGCATCAGTGCGGTCCTCCGGGCTTGCCGCGCTGGACGCGCTCGGCAGCCATTTGCTCGTTGGTCAGGGGCGTGCGGCTCATTTCCCACCAGCTTTCGATGGCTTCGTCATTGCTGGCGGGAATGGCCGGCATGCCGAAGCGGTTCCACCACACGGTGGAGGTGCCCGGCGGGTAGTAGTTGGGGATCCAGTAGTAATTCCATTGCAGCACCCGGTCCAGGGCGTGGGCGTAACTCAGCATCTGTGGCTGGCTGGTGGCCTTGACCAGGCCGCTGATCAGGCTGTCCACCGCCGGGTTCTTCAGCACCATCAGGTTGCTGGAACCAGGGTCGTTGGCCGCCGCCGAGCCGAAGTAGTTGTACAGCTCCAGCCCCGGCGAGGTGGTCACCGGGTAGCCGGTGACGATCATGTCGTAGTCGCGGGCCATCAGCCGGTTGACGTACTGCGAAGCATCGATGCGGCGGATCTCCAGGGTGATGCCGATCTGCGCCAGGTTGCGCTTGTAGGGCAGCAGCAGGCGTTCGATGCCGTTCTGGCTGTTGAGGAAGGTGAAGCGCAGCGGCTCGCCGTCGGCGTTGACCAGCTGGTCGCCGTCGGGTTTCCAACCGGCCGCTTCGAGCAGGGCCAGGGCTTGCAGCTGTTTATCGCGGATCAGGCCGCTACCGTCGGTTTTCGGCGCTTCGAAGACCTGGGTGAAGACTTCGTCGGGAACCTGCCCGCGCAGTGGTTCGAGGATCTTCAGTTCTTCGGCATCCGGCAGCGCCCGCGCGGCCAGGGCGCTGTTGGAGAAGAAGCTCTGCTGGCGGATGTACAGGTCGCGCATCATCTGCCGGTTGCTCCACTCGAAGTCCCAGAGCATGGCCAGGGCCTGGCGTACGCGGCGATCCTGGAACATCGGCTTTTGCAGGTTGAACACGAAGCCCTGGGCCGGTTGTGGCGCCTCCTTGGCCAGGTGGGCCTTTTGCAGGCGGCCGTCGCTCAGGGCCGGGCTGTCGTAACCGATGGAGAAGCCGGTGGCGGAGAACTCGCGGTTGTAGTCGTAGGCGCCGCCGCGCAGTACCTGGCGGGCGACGTCGGTGTCGCCGAAGTACTCGATGCTGAAGCGGTCGAAGTTGTACAGGCCGCGGCTGACCGGCAGGTCCTTGCCCCACCAGTCGGCATCGCGGGTGAAGGTGATGCTGTTGCCGTTATCGACCTTGCTCACCTTGTACGGGCCGCTGCCCAGGGGCGCTTCGTAGCCACCGCCGCCAGCGAAGTCGCGACTCTTCCACCAGTGCTCGGGCAGTACCGGCAGGGTCGCGATATCCAGGGGCAGGGTGCGGTTTTCGTTGCTCTTGAAGTCGAAGCGGATCACCCGCGGCGACTCGACTTCGACGTCCTTGACGTCGGCGAACTGGGTGCGATAACGCAGGCTGCCCTGGGTCATCAGCAGGTTGTAGGTGTAGCGCACGTCTTCGGCGGTGATCGGCTGGCCGTCGGCGAAGCGCGCCTTGGGGTTGAGGTAGAAACGCAGCCACAGGCCGTCGTCGGCGCGCTCCATCTTTTGTGCCACCAGGCCGTACACGGTGTAGGGCTCATCCAGAGAACGCTGGGCCAGGGGCGAGTAGATATAGCCGTCGAGTTGCGAGACGCCGATGCCTTTGTCGATGTAGGGCAACACATGGTCGAAGCGGCCGATCTCGATGGCCGAGCGGCGCATGCTCCCGCCCTTGGGCGCCCGTGGGTTGGTGTAGGCGAAGTGGCTGAAGCCGGCGGGGTACTTGGCCGGTTCGCCATAGACGGTCAAGGCGTGTTGCGGTGCGGCATCGGCACTCGCGGTGCCCAGCAGCAGGGCCAGGGCGGTGAAGAGCAGGGAGGGGAAAAGCAGTCGCATTGTCAGCCTTAAGAGCCGGGTGATCGATGATCACGATTTGTACGCTACCGGCGCGCTGCTGACCAGCGCGGGCCGTAGCCCAAACACAACGGCCCACCAAAGGGCGGGCCGTCGTTCACGCAAATCGCGACAGGATCAGTCCTGGCGGCTGGTCACTTCCAGCAGGTGATAACCGAACTGGGTTTTCACCGGGCCTTGCACAACGTTGACCGGGGCGCTGAACACCACGGTGTCGAATTCCTTGACCATCTGGCCTGGGCCGAACGAGCCGAGGTTGCCGCCGTCACGGCTGGATGGGCAAGTGGAGTTCTTCTTGGCGACTTCGGCGAAGTCGGCGCCGGCTTCGATTTCGGCTTTCAGTTCGTTGCACTTGGCTTCGCTGGCAACGAGGATGTGACGGGCAGTGGCTTTGGCCATGGGGAGTTGCTCCTTTCAAGAAAGTGGTGAGCCTACCGGATTGTGTAGCCTATTTCTCGTCAAAGTTCCGTCAAGGCATTGCAGCAAGGGATGGTCGGTCGATGGCATTTATTCTGTAGGAGCGAGGCTTGCCCGCGATAACGATGACGCGGTGTACCTGACTTGCCGTGTCGCCTGTATCGCGGGCAAGCCTCGCTCCTACGGGGGCGGGATCAGGCGGAAGCCGGAATGGCTTGCCGGCTGTTGCGCAGTTGCCGGGCGGCATTGCGCAGCAGCTGCTCGGTGGCGTCCCAGCCCAGGCAACCGTCCGTCACCGAAACCCCGTAGCGCAGCGTCGGGCTCAGGGGTTGGCAACCCTCGAACAGATGGCTCTCCAGCATCACCCCGACCAGGGACGAGTCGCCCTGCAGGCGCTGCTCCAGGACTTCGTCGAACACCGCCGGCTGGCGAAGCGGGTCCTTGCCGCTGTTGGCATGGCTGCAATCGACCATGATCCGCGCCGGGATCTTCAGCTTCTGCAGGTCGTGCTGGACCTGGGCCACGCTCTGGCGATCGTAGTTCGGGCCGCGATGGCCGCCACGCAGCACCAGGTGAGTGTCGGGGTTGCCCGGGGTCTGGATCACCGCCGGATGGCCCTGGCTGTCGACGCCGAAGTGGCGGTGCGGGTGCGCTGCCGAGCGCATGGCGTCGCAGGCGATGCCGACGCCGCCGTCGGTGCCGTTCTTGAAGCCCACGGGCATGCCCAGGCCGCTGGCCATTTCCCGGTGGATCTGCGATTCGGTGGTGCGCGCGCCAATGGCGACCCAGCTCAGCAGGTCGTCGAAGTAGCCGGCGGCCATGGGTTGCAGCAGCTCGGTGGCGATCGGCAGGCCCAGGCGGAGGATTTCGCGCATCAGTTCACGGGACAGGGTCAGGCCGCCGGCCATGTCGTCACTGCCATCCAGGCGCGGGTCGTAGGCCAGGCCTTTCCAGCCGACGGTGGTGCGCGGTTTTTCGACGTAGGCACGCATTACCAGCAGCAGGTCGTCGCTGACCTCGGCGGCCAGGCTGGCCAGGTTGCTGGCGTATTCCAGGGCGGACTGGGGATCGTGGATCGAGCAGGGGCCGACGACGACCAGCAAACGGGAGTCTTCACCGTTGAGGATGGCGCGCACCGCCTGGCGATGGGCGGCGACTTGCTGGCCGAGGGCCGGGCTGAGCGGCAGTTGCTGCTTGAGCTCCAGCGAACTGGGCAGGCGCTGGCTCAGGGTTTCGTTGGCGCAGTTGCGGGTGGACAGCGGCAGAGCGGAGACGGACGAGTTCATGTTCAAGGCTTCCTGGGCAGGCGGCGGGTAGTGTCCCGCGCGCGGCCCTACTGGGGTGTTCGACAATTGGCCGGATTGGCTGTGCAGGTGTGTTTGCCACCAGTAGGTGACCGATCGGAGGCGGCAGGCTGTCCCGAACGGAGGCTGCTAAATCGCCAGGTGGTGCAAGTGTCGTAACGGTAATAGGTGGCGTAGTTCATGGTTTCAATCCTCGGTAAGTTCGGTGTGTCGCTGAAAGTCGTGGTTAAAAAATCGTTGGCCCAGAAAAACAAAACCCCCGGTCGGGAGGCCGACCGGGGGTGAGATTTTCTCTGGTAGGCGACCCGTTCAAGTGGGCGCCGTTTGGGTATCAGGCGCGCCAGTGGCTAAACCAATACCCAAAATAAAAGCTCACGGTCGCGCAGGCGTTTTTCACCCAGGCAGCCGCACCGACGCGCGAGGCGCTGGCAGTGTGACGATGCATGGAAAGGGTGAGGGACGACATGCTGTTTCTCCGTGAAGTGGGCCGAGCTTACTAGAGGCCGGGGTGGCGGTTCAATCAGAAATTCCTATTACCTGGCCAGTAAGTGCCTATGAGTGAAGCGTTTTGAAGTTTTATGACACACTCGCCACGCCCTCATTTGTGCTCATTCAGGACGAATCATGACCTCCCTGACCCTTGCCGCCGCCCAATCGATTTCCGTTGCCGGAGACCTGCCGGGCAATATCGCCCGGCACCAGGCCTTTATCCGCACCGCGGCGGAGCAGGGCGTGCAATTGCTGGTGTTTCCCGAGCTGTCCCTGACCGGTTACGAGCCCACGCTGGCGGCCGAGCTGGCGGTCTTGCCCCGGAGCCTATTGTTGCAACCGTTGCGCGACCTGGCCCGGGAGCTGGGGGTGACGGCGGTGGTGGGCATGCCCATTCGCCTGTCGGCCGAGGGTCCGTTGTTGATCGGTGCCCTGGTGCTGGCGGCCGATGGTTCGTTGGCGGTCTATAGCAAGCAGCATTTGCATGCCGGCGAGGAGTTGGTGTTCAGCCCAGGCACGGGGGGCGCGAACCTGAGGTGCGCCGAGGACCGGGTGGCCCTGGCGGTGTGCGCCGATTTCTCCCAGGCCAGCCATGCGCGTGCGGCGGCGCAGTCCGGCGCCGGCATCTATGCCGCCGGCGTGCTGATCAGCGAAAACGGCTACGCCGCGGACAGTACCTTGTTGCAGGGCTACGCGGTGGAGCACGCAATGCTGGTGCTGATGGCCAACCACGGCGGACCGACCGGCGGCTGGGTGTCGGCGGGCCGCAGCGCGATCTGGGGGCCGGATGGCGCTCTGGTCGTGGCCGCCGCAGGCTGTGGCGACGAGTTGCTGATCGCCCGGCGCGACGCCGGTCGCTGGAGTGGTCAACAAGTGACGGTCGAAGCGCCTTGAACGGTTTCCAACTGCGTCCGGCCAGCACCCCGGAGGATCTGCTGTTCGCCCGCGACCTGACCCGCAGCACCATGCTGGGCTATTACATCCGTCACGACCTGTTGTGGCTGGACGAAGCCTTCGATGTGGCCTGGGCCGGGCGGGAGAACCTGCTGATCTGCCAGGGCGCCGAGGTGCTGGGGTTCGTCAGCCTGAGTCGCGATTCCAGGGCCTTGTATATTCGCGAGTTGCATGTGCTCGAGGCGTTTCGCGGGCAAGGTGCCGGGGCCTGGACCATCGAACAGGTGTTGGCGATGGCGCGTGGTGAGCGGCGTGGGCTGCTGCGGCTGACGGTGTTCAAGGACAACCCGGCGCAGGCGCTCTATGGGCGTATGGGGTTGAAGGTGGTCGGGGAAGACGAGTGCTTTCTACGGATGGAGCGAAGCAGCGCCGCGGATGCGTAGCCGCTGGTTTTTGTGTGTCCCGAGCAGTGTGGCGACAGTCGAGGATCAGGCGGGTGTCTGATCGGGATCCTCCGGCTCGGCAAGGATGATGCCGTCTTTCATACCCAGCAATACGGCCACCTTGTGCGCCTCTCCGCGTCGCCCTTTCTTGCGGCCGGCCAATACCTGGTAGGTGGTGGCTGGGTCGACCCCGTGTTCACGGGCGAACTGTTGAACCGATTTACCTTGATGTTCAAGCCAGGCCTTGGCTTGTGCGGCAGTGCGGATACCGGGCATAGTTCAAAACCGTTCAAATTTGTTCAATGCTTGAAGGGTGTAACACCCCTAGGGGTGCATAAAAAAGGATCATACATCCAAATGAGTGGAATCGGTTCGCGGTTAAGACAGGAAAGGGAACGCCTGGGGTTGTCGCAGAAAAAATTTGGTGAAGTTGGCGGCGTGGAAGCCAATGCCCAAGGCAGATATGAAAGTGGAGACCGTGTGCCCAAGGCGGATTACTTGTCCCGGGTGGCGGCAAAAGGGGTCGATGTCCTTTATATAGTGACCGGCAGGCGGACCCCGACCAGGGCCGATAACCTCAGCCAGAGCGAAGAGAAAATCCTCGTCAGTTATCGGGCCTTGTACAAGGAAGATCAGGATGCGATCCGGCACCTGACCCATACCCTTGCCGAGCTTTCGGTTTCCAGCCTCATGAAAAGAAAAGCGGACGCCCGAGAGCCTTAGGGCAGGGCGTTCGCAGCGCATCAACCATCCACCGGATACCCCTGGTGAACAAGTGCTTTTTATATGGTGTTTGTCATTAGGTCAGCACGCTGCTTTTTTGCTAAGGTGTCCGGCAACCTATAAGACCAAATCGCGAGGTGTCTGCTTGATTAGGGTGCTAGTAGTCGATGACCATGATCTCGTTCGTACAGGTATTACACGAATGCTGGCTGACATCGATGGCCTGCAAGTGGTCGGTCAGGCCGAATCAGGGGAGGAGTCCCTGCTCAAGGCCCGGGAGTTGAAACCCGATGTGGTCCTCATGGACGTCAAGATGCCCGGGATCGGCGGTCTTGAAGCCACGCGCAAGTTATTGCGCAGTCACCCGGATATCAAAGTCGTGGCCGTCACCGTGTGTGAAGAAGATCCGTTCCCGACCCGCTTGCTGCAAGCCGGTGCGGCGGGTTACCTGACCAAGGGCGCGGGTCTCAACGAAATGGTGCAGGCCATCCGCCTGGTGTTTGCCGGCCAGCGTTACATCAGCCCGCAAATTGCCCAGCAATTGGTGTTCAAGTCATTCCAGCCGTCCAGTGATTCACCGTTCGACGCCTTGTCGGAGCGCGAGATCCAGATTGCGCTGATGATTGTCGGCTGCCAGAAAGTGCAGATCATCTCCGACAAGTTGTGCCTGTCTCCGAAAACCGTGAATACCTACCGTTACCGTATCTTCGAGAAGCTCTCGATCAGCAGTGATGTCGAACTGACGTTGCTGGCGGTTCGCCACGGCATGGTCGATGCCAGCGCCTGACAATGACCGACCCGTTTGATCCCAGTGCTTTTCTTTCCACCTGCAGTGGCCGTCCTGGCGTGTATCGCATGTTCGACAGCGATGCACGTCTGCTTTACGTCGGTAAAGCCAAGAACCTGAAGAGCCGCCTGGCCAGCTACTTTCGCAAGACCGGCCTGGCGCCGAAGACCGCTGCCCTGGTGGGGCGCATCGCGCAGATCGAAACCACCATCACCGCCAACGAAACCGAAGCCCTGCTGCTGGAGCAGACGCTGATCAAGGAGTGGCGGCCGCCGTACAACATCCTGTTGCGCGACGATAAGTCCTATCCCTATGTGTTTCTGTCGGACGGCGAGTTTCCGCGTTTCAGCATCCATCGCGGGGCGAAGAAGCAGAAGGGCAAGTACTTCGGCCCGTACCCCAGCGCCGGGGCGATTCGCGAGAGCCTGAGCCTGCTGCAAAAGACCTTCATGGTCCGCCAGTGCGAGGACAGCTACTACAAGAACCGCACCCGGCCGTGCCTGCAATATCAGATCAAGCGCTGCAAGGCGCCGTGCGTCGGCCTGGTGGGGGCCGAGGTGTATGCCGAGGATGTGCGCCACTCGGTGATGTTCCTCGAAGGCCGCAGCAATGCCCTGACCGATGAACTGTCGGCGGGCATGGAGCAGGCAGCCAGCACCCTGGACTTCGAGAAGGCCGCCGAGCTGCGCGACCAGATTTCCCTGCTGCGGCGGGTGCAGGACCAGCAGAGCATGGAAGGCGGCAGCGGCGACGTCGATGTGGTGGCGGCTTTCGTCAACCCGGGCGGTGCCTGCGTGCACCTGATCAGCGTGCGTGGCGGCCGGGTGCTGGGCAGCAAGAACTTCTTTCCCCAGGTGGGTATCGAGGAAGAGGTGGCCGAGGTCATGTCGGCCTTCCTTGGCCAGTACTTTCTCAGCAGCCCGGAGCGCGACCTGCCCAGCGAGCTGATCGTCAACGTGGTCCATGAAGATTTCCCGACCCTGATCACCGCGATCCAGGCCTTGCGCGGCCGTGAGCTGAGCATCAGCCACCGGGTGCGCGGCACGCGGGCGCGCTGGCAGCAACTGGCGGTGACCAACGCCGAGCAGGCCCTGAGCGCGCGGCTGGCCAATCGGCAGCATGTGACCGCACGTTTCGAAGCCCTGGCCGAAGTGCTGAACCTGGACGAGCCGCCGCAACGCCTGGAGTGTTACGACATCAGTCACTCCAGCGGCGAGGCGACCGTGGCGTCCTGCGTGGTATTTGGCCCGGAAGGTCCGCTGAAGTCCGATTACCGGCGCTACAACATCGAAGGCGTCACCGCCGGCGACGACTATGCGGCGATGCACCAGGCTCTGACCCGGCGCTTCAGCAAACTCAAGGACGGTGAGGGCAAGCTGCCGGACATCCTGTTGGTGGACGGCGGCAAGGGCCAGCTGTCCATGGCCCGCGACGTACTCAACGAGCTGGCGGTGCCCGACCTGATCCTCTTGGGGGTGGCCAAGGGCGCGACGCGCAAGGCCGGCTTCGAGACCCTCTACCTCAACGATGCGGCCCATGAGTTCACCCTCAAGGGCGATTCACCGGCGCTGCACCTGATCCAGCAGATCCGCGACGAGGCTCACCGTTTCGCCATCACTGGCCACCGCGCGCGTCGCGGCAAGACCCGCCGCACTTCGACCCTCGAAGGCGTGGCCGGCGTCGGCCCCAAGCGCCGCCGCGACCTGCTGAAACACTTTGGCGGATTGCAGGAACTGTCTCGCGCCAGCATCGAGGAGATCGCCAAGGCGCCGGGGATCAGTAAAAAGCTGGCTGAACTGATTTATGCGAACTTGCATAGCGAGTAGGGGAGAGCTCAGGGCCTGAAAGGGTCAGGCTGACCGGGGCACTGTTTCAGGCGGGCAATAACATCAGGGTCTGTTTTAGTGATGTCGATCTTAGCGCTCCCATCAAGGTAAATGCCCATTGTTCTCCACCGTTTGGCGCGATGTAGATGCACCGGGCCGGGGTCGTATCGGCCCACCAATCGGGGGGAAATGTGCCCTGCATCATAGGTTGTCTCACCCGGTATCAAGTCTCTTAGGGTTTTTGATGACGCGCCAAGTGTCTGATCCAATTTGCCCTACACCAGCACCGTCCAATAAGACACTCTCAGAAAGCCCACCTGGAGTGGGCCCAAAGACAACACCGCCGAAGGTGTCACCCGACCCGGTGATGATTTTCCCGCCGTGGCTGGTCGGGCTGCCCAGGTGAGCCATGGGACGACCATTCAGTTGCTCTTTCGAGGCGCTCAAAGTCTTGGAACAGTGTTAGACACGCTGTGCGAGAAGCCCGTAGAATGGCCGTGCCTACCTCATCTGCTGTCTTTTTCGAGTAGATTGCCAACTCACCTCGTAGCCAGTTGTGCCGATGAATATCCCTAATCTGATCACCGTTCTACGCGTTCTGCTCATCCCGATCTTCATTTTGCTGTTTTACCTGCCTTACTCCTGGAGCTACATGGCTGCCAGTTCCGTCTTCGCGTTCGCCGCGGCCACCGACTGGCTCGATGGTTACCTGGCGCGCCGCCTGGAGCAAAGCACACCGTTCGGGGCCTTCCTCGACCCGGTGGCCGACAAGTTGATGGTGGCCGTGGCCCTGGTGCTGCTGGTGCAAGAGCACGGCAACCTGTGGCTGACCCTGCCGGCGGCGGTAATCATCGGACGCGAAATCGTCGTTTCCGCCCTCCGCGAGTGGATGGCCGAACTGGGTGCCCGCGCCCAGGTGGCGGTGTCCAACATGGGCAAATGGAAAACCGCCGCGCAGATGCTGGCGCTGGTGATCCTGCTGGCCAACCCACCGGCCTTCACCTTCTGGGTGCTGCTGGGTTATGCCTTGCTGCTGATCGCGGGAGGCCTGACCCTGTGGTCCATGCTGCAGTACCTGCGCGCCGCCTGGCCGCATCTGAAGACCGATGTGGAAAAGAAATAAAACTTTTTTGAATCAAGGGGTTGACGCAGTTTCGAATTTCTATAGAATGCACACCACCAAGACGCGGGAATAGCTCAGTTGGTAGAGCACGACCTTGCCAAGGTCGGGGTCGCGAGTTCGAGTCTCGTTTCCCGCTCCAAATATTGCGCTACAGAGTTCCATTGAATTCTGTAAGTGATTGAAATCAGGGCCTTTAGGCCCTTTTTTCGTTCCAGCGGGAACCACTGAAATCCAGCTCCATCCAGTGCTTTTAAGTCCCGATTTAAGTCCCGAATGAGGATCTTGGATTTGGATGTGCACTGAATCGGTTTTTTGCTGGAGCAGCTTGGATAGCGAGACGAGCATCTGGCCCTGACTCTGTTCAGGAGCTCGCTATGGCACTCTCGGATACGACCGTTCGGCAAGCCCGAATCACCGGTAATGACTACACGATGGGCGACACGGATGGGCTTGCGCTCAACGTGACGGCTCGCGGCGGAAAAATCTGGCGTTTCAGGTACTACTGGGCGGGCGTGCAGAAGCGCATGTCTCTCGGTAGTTATCCGCAAATCAGCCTCAAAGAAGCCCGTGCTCGACGTGATGAGGCGCGCGCCTTGGTCGCCCAAGGCATCAATCCCTATGAGCACCGTAAGCAACAGCGTCGTGCTGTTCGTTTTGCGGCAGAGCACACCTTTGAGGCTGTGTTCAATCAGTGGGTGGAGTTCCGTAGGCTGAGCCTGAAGGAAGGACGCCAGAGCACGCTCTCGCAAATCTTGAGAATCTTTAATAAAGATGTTCTGCCCATACTGGGTGGACGGTCTATCTACGATATCAATCGTCACGATCTGCTGGATTTGCTGAGCAGGATCGAACAGCGTAAGGCCTTAACAACCGCCGAAAAATGCCGGACCTGGTTCAACCAATTGTTCCGCTATGCGCTGGTGAAAATCGAGGGGCTGGAACACAATCCGGCTTCAGACCTCGATGTTGTCGCACTCCCCAAACCTCCGGTGTCACACAATCCGTTTCTTCGTATGGACGAGCTGCCTGAGTTGATGACTGCTCTCCGAAACTATGGTGGAGCGAACCAAACACGCCTTGGCCTTCGATTGTTGTTGCTGACCGGTGTCCGCACGGGTGAGCTACGCTTGGCGACACCCGATCAGTTCGATCTGAAGCAGCGGTTATGGATCATACCGGCGGAGGTGGTGAAGCAACTCCAGTTAGCTATGCGGAAGCCAGGCAAGCAGGTCCTCAATATACCGCCCTACATCGTCCCGCTCTCGGTTCAGGCGCTTGAAATAGTGCGTCACTTGTTGGACCAGGTTCTCCCTGCGCAACGATATTTGTTCGCGCATCGAAGTGACCTAAGCAAGCGCATAAGCGAGAACACCCTGAATGGAGCGCTACGCCGGATGGGATATGCCGATCAACTCACAGGTCATGGGATGAGGGCTACGATCTCGACGGCGCTTAACGAGATTGGCTACCCTAAGGTATGGGTAGACGCGCAGCTTTCTCATGCTGATCCAGACAAGGTGAGCGCGGCTTACAACCATGCGGAATATGTCGAGCAGCGTCGGACCATGATGCAGGATTGGGCAAATAGATTGGACCTTTGGGGGCAGGGTAAACCGAAAGCAGCAAGCTCTCCGTTGACTATTCGTTTAGAGGGCGCAGCTTCACTGCCCTTGCTGCAAAACGCGAACGCAAATGCTGTTCTGTATAGCCGCTTTCCACCGGCGACTGCCTCATCGACGATGCTGCTCAGTAGCGAGAAAGTCCCCATTAGGTCCAATCAATCGTCTGTTGTACCCGCTCCAATACGGACTGAAAAAGCTCACAACTCTCACGTGTCTGACATCCAGCGCGAGCGCGCCGAGATGCTAGCAACGTTTGAGGCCTCGAGTAGCTTGCCACTGCTTGTCTTCGCCAGGCTGGCAGGAAAATCCCGCGATCAGATCAATCGCGATATCAAAGCTAGACGTCTTCTATCCCTGAGCTTGGGAAATCGTGGTCAACGTATTCCCGATTGGCAGCTCGACCCATTGCGGCACAAGTTGGTTCTCTCGGTGCTGATGCAGTCACCGGATGCGGATGCATGGAGACTTTATGGCGCTCTTTGTAAGCCTCAGGAGCGACTAAAAGGTCGTTCGCCAATCGATGTGCTCACTCTGGAGAATTTTGACGTAACTGCACAGATCGTTTGCAGTGTTCTGGGCTCAAGTTGAAGTGCTGTCTTCGAGTGGTGGCAATGATGTCGTCGCTCGCTGAATGCATCAGGCGCGAGCTGCTTCTGGATATGTGAAATTCACAAGTCACCTGAAATGTTGAGATGGATTGGGAAGGGGCTTCTACTGCGCCAAATGACACCATTTGGCAATACCTTGCCCCCACATTCTCTTGTCAGCTCTCCATCCCTCTCATTTGGGGGCTGCGTCTTGGGTATGGTGGGTAACCCGGCCTCGTGCCGGCCATTTTCAATGACTTGGCTGAACACTCACTAGTTCAACAACCGCACCATCCACTCTGAAAACATTGATCTTGTCTGGTCTATTAGTGGTTGTTAGTAGGCGGCGTTGGTTTCATCCAGCCATCGTGATTGATTTATTTGCTCGCCGAGTCATTGGGGGGCATTTTCCTTTGGTCCATGACGCCAACCTTGTTAGCAAGGTGCTACGTATGGCGACGCGGACAATGCTGGGACAATGCACCAACGGAGCTATTTCCCGGCACATTGAAGTCAGAATGGGCCCCTCGCAGCGGCTATGACCCGAACGAGGTACAAACCAACATGGTGCGCTTCTTCATGTACTACAACCGGACCAGGCTTCATTGCTATAAAAACTACCTGTCGCCAGTAACCATGGAACAAGAGTCTGCATAAAAACCGTAACCGATGTTCGGAGCTATTAGGCCCGTACAGGCTTGCTCGTGAAGAGACCTACCACTGTATAACCTCCCACTTTTTACGTTTTATTTATACCCTGTCACACCCTTCGATCTCGCACCTTTACGGCCACTCTACGGACAATATACTCCGAACGCGGCAATACGCCGTAATAGGGGGAATTTCCATGAGTACTCTGGATGGGGTCTCACTGCTATTGGCAGTGGGACTGTTCATTTATTTGATGATTGCGCTGTTGCGCGCGGACCGGAACTAGGAGCGGCA
>NZ_JACNDE010000065.1:0-16633 GCF_017351415.1 Pseudomonas sp. FW305-25
GCGTTCGGCGGCAAGGAACTCTTCGGTGGACAAGACGCTGGCATAGGCGAACGCCAGGGCTGACATCACCGCGCTCTGAACCTGTGCCGCGGCGACTCGCTGGCCATTGAACTCCAGGTCGAGGGTGGCGCAGGCGTCATGGATCACTTTCACCGGGTAGCCCAGGTCGGCGGCGGCCCTGGCGGTACCTTCCACACACATGTGGCTCATGCTGCCGACCACCACCAGTTGTTCGATGCCGTGCTGGTCAAGAATGGCCTTGAGCTCGGTTTCGCGGAACGAGTTGACGAAGTGCTTGAGCACCACCGGCTCGTCGGCGCGGTTGCTGACCTTCGGATGCAGTTGCGCGCCGCTGGAGCCGGGGGTGAAGAACGGCGCGCTGTCGGAGGTGAATTCGTGGCGGATGTGCACCACCTGCTGGCTGCTGTCGCGGAAGGCCTGGATCAGCCGCGCGGCGTTGTCGGCGGCGGCTTCGGCGCCGACCAGGGGCCACTTGCCGTTGGGGAAGTAGTCGTTCTGGATATCGATTACGATGAGCGCTTGCTTGGCCATGGGTGTTTCCTCTGAAGTAGTGGTTGGCTGTGGAGTCCAGTATTGGCTCCGGCGGGCCGGTCGAGGATTGGCCGCACCGACAATAGCAGGGGGAAAACTGACAATGGGTATGGAAAGCGCAGTGGCCGAACTGGGCGTGCTGATCTATCCCGGCGCACAGATGGCCGCGGTGCATGGTTTGACTGACCTGTTCGAGGTCGCCAACCGCATTGCCGCCGAACAGCGCAGCACACAGTTGCCGCTACTGCGCATCAGCCACTGGCAGGCCCAGGCCGACCAGGCGCCCGTACGGGTGTACGACAGTCGCCCGGGTGCTGACGGTCCATTGCTGGCGGTGCTGATCCCACCCTCGATGGCCGGTTTTTCCCAGGCGCAGGCACCGCAGGCGCTGATCCAATGGCTGCGCCAGCAGCATGCCAATGGCGCGACCCTGGGCGGGGTCTGTGTCGGTTCGATCCTGCTGGCCGAAAGTGGCCTGCTCGACGGCCGCAGCGCCACCACTCACTGGACCTCGGCGAAGCGGTTCGCCGAGCGCTACCCGAACATCCGCCTGAACGCCGACAAGCCGATCGTCGACGACGGCGACCTGATTACCACCGCCGGCCTGATGGCCTGGTCCGAGCTGGGGCTGCGCCTGGTCGACCGCCTGCTGGGCCCGAGCATCGCCAGCGGCACCGCGCGTTTCCTGGTGATCGAACACAGCGACAGCGCCAGCCAGTGCGGTAGTAACTTCGCGCCGATCCTCGGCCATGGCGACGCGGCGATCCTCAAGGTGCAGCACTGGCTGCAGGCCAATGGCGCGGTGGACGTTTCCCTCGCCGTCATGGCACAGCAGGCCGGGCTGGAGGAGCGCACCTTCCTGCGGCGCTTCCGGGCCGCCACCGGGCTCAAGCCCACCGAATATTGCCAGCACTTGCGGGTAGGCAAGGCACGGGAAATGCTCGAGTTCACCAACGGCACCATCGACCATATCGCCTGGACGGTCGGTTACCAGGACCCGGGGGCGTTCCGCGCCACCTTCAAGAAGATCACCGGGCTGGCGCCCAGTGAGTATCGCGCGCGTTTCGGCGTGACACCGCCGGCACCGCTGGCGAGGGGCTGACCCCGCGGGTCGTGCAAAATACCGGGCGTCGCCGGCTGATCGTGCAAAATAAAACAGGCGCAATGCCAGCAGCGATGGCCTGGAGCGCTTATTCCATGGGGGCATTCGACTTCCCCCCTGGCCTTGGCGTGATCCCTGCACCCTGTCTTGTACATTCATCACGCCGATGACGAAGGGGGACGCATGACCCCGACGCAACGCAAGAAGCTAGTGGTCGCCCACTCGGTCCATCCGGGGGCCTCGCAGCATGTCGTGGAGACCAATCGCGCGCTGGCCCGCTGGCTGGCGCAGATCCTCGGGTTGCAGTTCGCCGGTGACTACGACCCGCTCGTGCATGGGCAGAGCGAGCTGTACCTGTTGCCGACGCAGACCATCGTCGGCCCCGCCGCGGCCCGGCAATTGCGGCTCAAGGGGCCGGACGACCTGTGGGGCGGGTATGTCGAGCATGACTTTATCTGCACCAAGGCCATTACCCATGGTCTGTTGAACAGGAACGCCGTGGCCCCGCCGGGCTGGGCGCCGCTGTTCTCCCAGCGGGTGCGCAATGTGGTGCTGGACGGCCTGAGCGTGTTTTCCCTGAATGACGCCCGGCCAGCGGCCAGTCATTTGCTTTACAGCGGGCCAATCCGCATGAAACCGATCCATGCCTGCGCCGGTCGCGGCCAGCAGGTGATCGAGAGCCTGGAGCGCTTCGACGAGATGCTGGCGCAACCGGACGTCGCCCGGCAGTTCAATCAAGGCGTGGTCCTGGAGCAGGATCTGCAACAAGTGGCCACCTACAGCGTCGGCCAGTCCTTTATCGCCGGCCACGTCCTCAGTTACTGCGGCCAGCAGTACCTGACCGAAGACTCCGACAGCGAGCAGGTCTACGGCGGTTCCGAGCTGTTGGTGGTGCAGGGTGGTTACCCTGAGTTGCTGGCGCTGCAACTGCCGCAGCAAGTGCGCCTGGCGGTGCAGCAGGCGCGGGTTTTCGATGCCGCCGCCGATGAGGCCTATCCACGATTTTTCGCCTCCCGGCGCAACTACGACATCGCCCAGGGCCTGGACGCCGAAGGCCGGCAGCGCAGTGGCGTACTCGAGCAATCGTGGCGCATGGGCGGTGCCAGCAGCGCCGAAGTGGCGGCTTTGCAGGCCTTTATCGATCATCCGGAGATGCGCGCGATTCGTGTGTCCGCGGTGGAAACCTATGTCGACCGGCCCTTGCCGGCCGATGCCATCGAGGTCTATCGCGGGCCCGCGGAACACAGTGACTTTCTTCTCAAATATGTAACGGTCCAATCCTATGACGGCTAGAAGCGAAAGCATTCAAATCGACATCGATGACGAGCAGATGCGCGGGACTTTCCTCAGCCCCAAGTCGAAAGTCCCCGGCGTACTGTTTGTCCACGGCTGGGGTGGGAGCCAGGAGCGCGACCTGGAGCGTGCCCGCGGCATCGCCGGGCTGGGTTGCGTGTGCCTGACCTTCGACCTGCGGGGCCATGCCGGCAGCGGCATCCCGCTGAACCGGGTGACCCGCGAAGACAACCTGCGCGACCTGTTGGCGGCCTATGACCGCCTGCTGGCCCATCCGGCCCTCGACACCTCGGCGATCGCCGTGGTGGGCACCAGTTACGGTGGCTACCTGGCGAGCATCCTGACCTCTCTGCGACCGGTGCGCTGGCTGGCATTGCGGGTGCCGGCGCTGTATCGCGACGAAGCCTGGAACAGCCCCAAGCGCGACCTGGACAAAGCCGACCTGCTGGATTACCGCAGCAGCCTGGTGCGTGCCGACAGCAACCGGGCGCTGCATGCCTGTTCGACGTTCACCGGGGATGTGCTGCTGGTGGAATCGGAAAACGACGAGTATGTGCCCCACGCCACGTTCATGAGCTACCGCGCGGCCTGCCAGCAGACCCATTCCATGACCCACCGGATCATCGACGGCGCCGACCATGCCCTGAGCGATCCCGTGTCGCAGCAGGCCTACACCTCGATCCTAGTGGACTGGATCACGGAAATGGTGGTGGGAGAACGCTTGAGCATCATTCAGTCGCGATAGTCGCAAGCGCTGGTTGAATGAGGCGCGCAAGCTCGCTCCTGGAGAGGAACGCGCGCGTGCGCGATAGCCTCAGCTGCCTTTGCGCGGATTTTTCTCCACGCGCAACGCCTTGGCCCTGGCCTCCACCACCAGGTACATCAGCAGCGCGATCAGCAGCGGCAGGATGAAGTAGATCGCCCGGTAGGCGATCAACCCGGCCAGCAGGCTGCCGCGGGACACCTCATGTTGCAGCAGGGCGATAAACACCGCCTCCAACACCCCGAGCCCCGCCGGAATATGGGTGATGACCCCGGCGATGCTGCTGATCAGCAGCACCCCGAGCACCACCGGGTAATCGAGCTTGCTGGGCAGCAGGGTAAAGATCACCGCTGCCATCAGCGACCAGTTGAGTGCGCCCAGGGCCAGTTGCAGCAGGGCCATGTGTAACGAGGGCAAGTTGATCTCGACCCCGTGTATCGACCACTCGCGCCGTCGGGAAAACCGACAGGCCGCCAGGTAACCCACGCCCAGCACCAGCAGCAGGACGCCCACCCCCTGCAACGCGTCGTTGCTGAGTTGCCAGCCGGGCGGCAACTTCATCAGGCCACTGGCGAATACCGCGCCGGCCAGGGCCATGTAGCCGAACCAGTTGGTGGCCAGGCTCAGGCCGAGGATCTTGGCGATATTGCCGGTGCTCACCCCGAGCCTGGAATACAGCCGGTAGCGCATGGCGATCCCGCCGACCCAGGCGCTGAGGTTGAGGTTGAAGGCGTAGCTGATGAACCCCACCGGCAGGATCTGCCGCCAGCCGAGGTTCTGCCGGATGTAGGTGCGACCGATCAGGTCGAAGCAGGCATAGACCAGGAAGCTGGCCAGGGTCAGGGCCGCGGCGATGACCAGGGTGCGCACCTTGAAGTCGGCCAGGGTGCCGAGCACTTCGCTCCAGTCGATGCGCCGGGCCAGCAGGGTGAACAGCACGATCAACAGCAGGAAGAAGGCGATGGTCAGCGGTTTCTTCAGGCGTTGCCAGCGCGACCGGGAGTGCGACGCGGCGGGCGTCGAGCCATGGGCGTCAGTGCGGCTCATGGGGCGACTCCCGCGGGGTGGCGGCCTGGCCGAAGGGTTTCAATTGCGGCTTGTGGGCGGGCAGCCAGCCGGCCCAGGCCGGGAAGTGACGCAGGATGTGAAACACCAGGAAACCCACGGTCAGGCGCCACAAGCGGCCACGCCCGGAGCCCTTGGCCGGCATGGCCTGGCAGTGGTCGCGACTGAGCCGGTCGAGGCGCTCGAACAGGTCGCGATTGAACGCCCGGTCGCGGATCAGCACATTGGCTTCCAGGTTCAGCGACAGGCTCAGCGGGTCGAGATTGCTCGAGCCCACGGTGCTCCAGTCGTCGTCCACCAGCGCCACCTTGCCGTGCAGTGGCCGTTCGCAATATTCGTAGATGGTCACGCCGTCCTTGAGCAGGTAGTCATAGAGCATGCGTGCCGCCAGCCTGGCCACCAGCATGTCCGGCTCGCCCTGCAGGATCAGCCGCACCTCGACGCCACGGCGCGCGGCGTTGCGGATCTCGCGCAGCAGCCGATAGCCGGGGAAGAAGTAGGCATTGGCGATCACCACCCGCTGGCGGGCCCCGCGCAGCACCAGGCGGTAGACCTCTTCGATATCGCTGCGGTGCTGGCGGTTGTCGCGATAGACCAGGCGCACCTGGCCGTCATGGTCGGTCAGGGCCAGCTCCGCGCGGCGCTGCCGGCGGCGTTGCCACCAGTAGCGGGCGCGGGCCGGGCGGTCGCCTTGCAGCAGGGCGAAATGGTGGATATCCACCACCGCCGGCCCCTGGATCTCTACCGAATAATCCTGTTTGGCCTGGGGGCCGAAATCGGCCAGGTGATCGGCGGAGAAGTTGATCCCGCCGACAAAGGCGATGGCGCCGTCGACCACCACAATCTTGCGATGCAGGCGGCGGAACCAGTTGGTGCGCACCCCGAAAATCGGCTGTGCCGGGTCGAATATCTGCAAGCGCACCCCGGCGTTGCTCATGGCGGCAAGGAACTCGGTGCTCAATTCGCCGCAACCGAAGCCGTCCAGGCTGACGATGACCCGCACGCCACGCTGTGCGGCCTCGATCAGGATACGGTGCAGCTCGTGGCCGACCTTGTCCTCGAAGAGGATGAAGGTCTCCAGCAGGATCTCGTTCTGAGCCTCGCGCAGCACTTCGAACACCCGGGGAAAATACGCCTCGCCATTCTCCAGCAGCACCACCCGGTTGTTGCTGTGCCAACCGTATTCGAGGTCCATCCGTAGCGGTTCGTGGGCCAGCCCCGCGTCAGGCGGGTGGTCCACCGTGGTTTTTTCCAGGGGCATGTCGTTCATAACTCGACCTCGACCGACAGCGGTGCGTGATCGGAGAGATGGGACCAGGGATGGGAGGCCAGGACCTGGGGGCGGTGGATTTTCAGGTGACGCACGTAGATCCGGTCCAGCCGCAGCAGCGGCAGGCGCGCGGGGAAGCTGCGCGCCGGTTTGCCGTGCTGGCTGACAAAGGCCTCTTGCAAGCCACTGGGGGCGAGCTGTGCATCGGCGCGCAGCCGCCAGTCGTTGAAGTCGCCGGCGACGATCAAGGGCGCGTCGGCGGGGAGCTCGGCGATCAGTTGCAGCAGCAGATCCAGCTGTTGCTGGCGATGGCTTTCGCGCAACCCCAGGTGCACGCAAATGGCGTGCACTTCCAGGGCATCGCCGGGCAGGCGCAGCACGCAATGCAACAGGCCGCGGCTCTCGTGCCCGGACAGGGAGATGTCGAGGTTGTCGTAGCGAATGATCTGGAATTTCGAGAGCAACGCATTGCCGTGGTCGCCGGCCGGGTACACCGCATTGCGTCCATAGGCGAACTGCGGCCAGATGCTGTCGGCGAGGAATTCGTATTGCGGCATGCTCGGCCAATTGTTGTAGCGCTGCGGGTGCTGGTCGTGGGCGCCGTGCACCTCCTGCAGGAACACCACGTCGGCGGCCACGCTGCGCACCGCCTCGCGCAGCTCGGGCAGGATGAAGCGTCGGTTCAGGGCGGTGAAACCCTTGTGGGTATTCACCGTCAGCACCGTGAAGCGGCGCGCGGCGGCGAGCCCGATCGCGGGCGGTATCGGGTTGTTGGCCGACTCGTCATGGCTCATGGCAGCACCCCGGGCGCGGCAGGCTCGCCGGGCGCTGTCGCCAGTGTCTTGTCGAGCCCGAAGCGCTGCAGCAACCGACGGGCGTCGAAGGGCGCGCGGACCTTGAGGTCATTGTCGAAATAGCAGAACACCTCCCGGCTCTTGCGCGCCCTGGGTGGGTGCCGGGCGTCGATCAGCCGGGCATCGGCGGGTTGTTTGCCGCTGTGCCAGGCCTCGATCCGGTCGCCCCAGCGCTTCAGGGCCTGGGGTGTATAGCCGCTGGCGTACAGCGCCTTGTCGCCGTGCAGCCGCAGGTAGACGAAATCGCCGGTCAGGTCCTCGCAATAGGGCCACTTTCCGGCGGTGTCGGCCACCACCAGTGCCACGCCGTGCTGGCGCAGCAGATGGGTGAATTCGGGCACGGCAAAGCTTGTGTGGCGAATTTCCACGGCATGGCGCATGGCTTTTTTGCCGTAGGCCTTGGTGCTGGCGTGGCCGTTGAGGCGTGGTTCGTGCTGGCGGGCGAGGGCGGCGGCCTGTTCGGTATCGGCGGGCAATTGCTGAAGAAAGGCGCCGAACAGCTCCGCGTCGAACCGAAAGCTTGGGGGAAACTGCCACAGGATCGGCCCGAGCTTGTTCTTGAGCTCCAGCACGCCCGAGGCGAAGAAGTTGGCGATCGGCTTGTGCACATCCCGCAGCCGCAGGATATGGGTGATGTAGCGTGGCGCCTTGACGCTGAACACGAAGTTCTTGGGCGTATCGGCATACCAGTTGGCATAACGCTCGGGGGTCTGCAGCGCGTAGAACGAACCGTTGATTTCGATGCTGTTGACTGCGCGCGAAGCGAATTGCAGCTCGCGCCTCTGCGTCAGCCCCTCGGGGTAGAAATCTCCACGCCAGGGCTTGTAGCGCCAGCCGGAAATACCGATATGAATCGCCGCCATGTCCGCTCCCGTCTAGGGGCCTTCGAACCACCTCTGTCTTTTGATGACTGCCCGGCTGACGGGAAAGTTTCGACCTTCCTACGGACGGTGTTTTCGATCCTCTAGGAGCCGACCCTGTAGGAGCGCAGCTTGCGCGCGAAGAACGACAACGCGGTGGAGCAGGCATTGCGCGGCGTGGCGTTCGCGGGCAAGCCTCGCTCCTACAGGGCAGTCAATCGTTTAACTGATCGGCATTAGCCGGCCAGGGCTGCGCTTTTCTGGTTGGGGCCTGCTGGTGGGCTCAGTGCCCGACCACCACCCGGCTCGACCCCTCGGCCGGCTCGGCGTATACCGGGCCGAGGCGATCCAGGCGGCCGCTCCAGGCGGTCAGGGCCAGGGCGGCCAGTACCACCAGGCCACCGATCCAGGCGGTGTGGATCAGCCCCAGGTGGGCGACGATCAGGCCGCCACCCCAGGCGCCGCCGGCGATGCCGAGGTTGAAGGCGGCGATGTTCAGGCCCGAGGCCACGTCTACCGCTTGCGGGGTGTGGTGTTCGGCCTGGCGCACCACGTAGACCTGCAGGCCCGGTACGTTGCCGAAGGCCACGGCGCCCCACACCAGTACGGTGGCCAGCGCCAGCCACGGGTTGCCGGCGGTGAAGGTGAGCAGGAACAGCACGCCGGCCAGCAGGGCGAAGATGATCTTCAAGGCGCTAATCGGGCCGCGCTTGTCCGCCAGCTTGCCGCCCCAGATGTTGCCTACGGCGACCGAGAGGCCGTAGACCAGCAGCACCAGGCTGACGGTGCTGGCGCTGAAGCCGGAAATGTCCTGGAGAATCGGCGCGAGGAAGGTGAAGGCGATGAACGAGCCGCCGTAGCCCACCGCGGTCATGGCGTACACCAGCAGCAGGCGCGGTTGTTTCAGCACTTGCAGTTGTTGCAGCAAGGACGCTGGTTTGCTGTGAGCGATGTTTTTCGGCACGTAGATCAGGCTGCCGATAAAGGCGATCACACCCAGGGCGGATACTGCGAGGAAGGTTTCGCGCCAGCCGAAATGCTGGCCGATAAAGGTCCCCAGCGGCACGCCGGTGACCAGGGCCACCGTCAGGCCGGTGAACATGATGGCAATCGCGCTGGCGGCTTTTTCCTTGGGCACCAGGCTGGTGGCGATGGTCGAGCCGATGGAGAAGAACACGCCATGGGCCAGGCCGGTGACGATGCGTGCCAGGACCAGGGATTCATAGCTGGGCGCTTGCCAGGCCAGCAGGTTGCCGAGGGTGAACAGCACCATCAGCGACAGCAGCAACAGCTTGCGCGGGACCTTGCCGGTCAGCGCGGTGAGCACCGGCGCGCCGACGGCGACACCCAGGGCGTACAGGCTGACCAGCAGTCCGGCGGACGGCAGGCTGACGCCAAGGTCGGCGCCGATGGTGGGTAACAGGCCAACGATGACGAACTCAGTCGTCCCGATGGCGAAGGCGCTGAGGGTCAGCGCGAGCAAGGCAATGGGCATGGCTGCAACTCCGGTGGATTTGACAATGGAGCGCAGTGTCCGGATTTGAATCGTGCGGAAAAATAGCGGTTCCGGTATTTGATATTTGACCTGAAGGCAAATATCGAGCTGAGCGCGATCACTGCGCTTCTGTAGGAGCGAAGCTTGCTCGCGATAAGGCCGACGCGATGCACCAGGCCGCCCACGACCCGATATCAGTGGCGAATCAACCGGGTCCGCAGCTCAAGGCTGGCCTGCGGCTCAAGGTCCAGCCAGACATGCGGTTTGCCGGCGATCTCGGCGGCCGCGGGCAGGCCGTCGCGGTACACCAGCCGGTTGCCGGCCAGGGCCGGAACCTTCGGCCCGGGCAGCAAGGTGCCGGCGAGGTTCAGCGGGTCGACGCCACACACCGCGATCAGGCTGCCATCCAACGGGCGGCGGCGCACTTCGCGCAACAGGGCGATGGCCTCGGGCAGGGCGAACTGCTCGCCGGCCAGGCCGCTGACAAAACGCCCGCCGCGAATTTCGCCGCGGGCCTCCAGCCGATGGAAGGTGCGCAACAGTTCGCGCCAGCTCGGCAGCCAGTCGGCCTCGCGTTCCAGCAGGCGCCAGAACACCACGCCATAACGCCGCAACAGGGTCATGGCGATGTGTTCCAGGGTGGCCGGTGGGGTTGCCTGCCCATGACCGCCGACGCCCTCCGGTACTGGCGACGGACGCCGTAGCAGGGCCCAGCGCCCCGCATCGTCCATGCCGCCGACCACGGCCCCGCGCCCGCGCCGGCCGCTGCGGGCCAGACGCTTGCTGGCCGGGGTGATCAAGGCGCGCAGGCCGGCAAAACTGTCGGCATTCACCAGCCCGGCGGCCACCAGTTCCTGCAGGGCGATCTCCAGCTCGGTGCGCAGGACATGGGCTTCATGCTGCAATTCATCGAAGAACAAGGCGCCGTGCTGGCTCAGGACCTCATGGACCTTCTGCGCCTTGGGCGACAGCTCGCCGCTGTCGGGCTGTGCACCCAGTCCGCTCCACAGCGCGACCTGGTTGCGCGGCAGCAGCACGATCGGCGTATTGCGCAGGGTCGCGCCGACGGTTTTGTGCGGCGCGCTGAGCCGGCTCCAGACCACTTTGCCGTTGCGGCACAGCTCATCCAGCCAGGTGGCGGAGTAATCCTTGATCCGCGCCGGTAGCAGGTCGCTGTCCCAGGCGCCGGCCGCGGCGGCATAGCCTTCGAACTGGGCGACCGTCTGCGCCAGCATGGCACAGCCCTGGCCCTGGGTGGCGCTGGACAGGTGCTGCCAGTCGAACAGAAAACGCATCAGGTCCTGCAGCGACACCGGTTCGATTTCCCGGCGTAGGCGTTTGACGGTGTAGCGATGAATCCGCGCCAGCAGATGCCGTTCGCACCACTCCTCCCGGGCCTCGCCGGGGCTGAAGCGGCCGCGCAGCACATAACCTTCGCCTTCCAGCTGCGCCAGGACCTGGGTAACCTCGCTGGCGCTCAGGCCCAGGGGCGCGGCGATGGCTTCCAGCGGCAAGGGGCCGAAGCCGCTGAGCCGGGCTCGAATCACCTCCAGCAGCGCTTTATCGCGCTGCCATTGCTCATCGAAGCCGGGCGGCGCCTTGAGGACCGGTTGCAGCGGCGCCTGTGGATAAATCGCCCGCAGGCAGCCCAGGCGCTCGACGGCCAGCCACAGGGCCTGTCCGTCGCCGATCTGCAGGCAGCTGGCGCGCCCGCTGTCCGCCAGGGCTTGCAGCCAGTCGGTCCAGCGCGGGTTGGCCTGGGCTTCGTCCTCGCTGATACAGGCCAGGCTCATCAGCGCTTCATGCATTTCGTCCGGGTTGCCGGGGGCGGGCCAGGCTTCCTCGCGCACCGACTGGATGGCCTCGGCGTCCAGGGCGCTCAGATCGTCGCTGGACTCGGGGTCGCTCCAGCGGCGGCTGAGCACGGCCTGGGTGCGGCGCTCTTCCAGCGGTGCGTCGTCGAGGAAGGTGTAGGGCCGGGCGCTGAGGATTTCCGCGGCCAGGGGCGAGGGCGCCGGCAGGTCGCGGCTGATCAGGCGCAGCTCGCCGCGCTCCATGCGCCGCAACAGTGCCAGCCAGCCCTCGCTGTCCATGGCTTCGTGCAGGCAGTCGTCGAGGGTCTGTTCCACCAGCGGGTGATCGGGAATCTGCCGTTCGCCGGCGAGGTTCTCCAGGCAGGCGATCTGGTCGGGAAACACGCTGGCGATCAGGTCTTCGCTTTTCATCCGCTGGATCTGCGGCGCTACCTTGCGCCCGCCGACAAAGCGCGGCAGCGCCAGGGCCACCCTGGCATTCCAGCGCCAGCGCACGCCGAACAGCGGCGCCTCCAGCACGGCCTGGACCAGGATGTGTTCGGCGCTGTTGCTGTGCAGGTAACGCCAGACGTCGTCCAGCTCGAAACTGTGGCCGGTGGACAGCGACAGCACGATGGCGTCTTCGCTGGCGGCGGCCTGCAGTTCGAAGTTGAAGGTGCGGCAGAAGCGCTTGCGCAGCGCCAGGCCCCAGGCGCGGTTGATCCGGCTGCCGAACGGCGTGTGGATGATCAGTTGGGTGCCGCCGGACTCATCGAAAAAGCGTTCCATGATCAGCGTGTCCTGGGACGGCAGTGCGCCCAGGGCCTGGCGCGCGCGGGCCAGGTAGTCGACCAGTTGTTCGGCGCTGGCGGCGTCCAGGCCCAGGCTGTCGCCCAGCCAGTCGAGGGCGGGCTGTAGTTGGCCGGGGGTGGCGCCGAGCAACTCGTCGAGCCGGGCCAGCAGGCGCGCCACGGCAAACGACAGTTCGGCGCTGCGCCCGGGGGCTTCGCCGAGCCAGAACGGAATGGTCGGCGGCTGGCCGTGGGCGTCCTCGACCCGCACCCGGCCGGTTTCCACCCGCAGGATGCGGTACGAAGTGTTGCCCAGCTGGAACACATCGCCGGCGATGCTTTCCACCGCGAAGTCTTCGTTGACGCTGCCGATATTCAGCGCCTGGGGCTCCAGCAGCACGGCGTAGTCGGCGTTGTCGGGGATGGTGCCGCCGCTGGTGACCGCCGTCAGCTGGCTGCCCCGCCGGCCGCGCAGGCTGCGGTTGACGGCATCGCGATGCAGATAGGCGCTGCGGATGCCCTGGCGTCCGTTGTAACCCTCGGCGAGCATGCGCAGCAGCGCCTGGAAATGCCCTTCGTCGAGCTCGCTATAAGGC
Organism: Pseudomonas sp. FW305-25; assembly: GCF_017351415.1. Classification (NCBI taxonomy): domain Bacteria; kingdom Pseudomonadati; phylum Pseudomonadota; class Gammaproteobacteria; order Pseudomonadales; family Pseudomonadaceae; genus Pseudomonas; species Pseudomonas sp. FW305-25. Next base: position 12,435 of record NZ_JACNDE010000065.1, read on the forward strand.
GAGGCGCGGCGGATCATCTCCAGCAGCGGCTGCTCCTGCCATTCCTGGTTGCTGACTTCGGCGACGATCTGCTGCGCCAGCACATCCAGCGGCGCCCTGGGGATCTGCAGGGTGTCGAGTTCGCCGCGATGCACGCAGTCGAGCAGGGCGGCGCATTCGATCAGGTCGTCGCGGCTCAGGGCGAACAGGCGGCCTTTGGGCGTGCCGCCGACCTGGTGCCCGGAGCGTCCAACCCTTTGTAGAAAGGCCGAGATCGAACGCGGCGAGCCGATCTGGCACACCAGGTCGACATCGCCGATATCGATGCCCAGCTCCAGCGAGGCGGTGGCGATCAGTACTTGCAGGTCGCCGCGCTTGAGACGCTGTTCGGCGTCCAGGCGAAACTCCTTGGCCAGGCTGCCATGGTGGGCGGCCACCGCGTCCTTGCCCAGGCGTTCGCTGAGGTGGCGGCTCAGGCGTTCGGCCAGGCGCCGGGTGTTGACGAACACCAGGGTGGTACGGTGCTCCCGCGCCAGTTCGGCGATACGTTCGTAGACCCGTTCCCAGACGTCGTTGGCCATCACCGCCGACAGCGGCACGGGCGGCACTTCGATAGCCAGGTCCCGGGGGCGGGCGTGGCCGATGTCGACGATCTCGCAGGGGCGTTCATGGCCGACCAGGAAACGCGACACCGCTTCGATGGGCTTCTGCGTGGCCGACAAGCCAATGCGCGTCAGCGGCTCGGCGCATAGCGCTTGCAGACGCTCCAGGCTCAACGCCAGATGGCTGCCGCGTTTGCTGGCGGCGATGGCGTGGATCTCGTCGACTATCACCGTGCGCGTGCTGGCGAGCATTTGCCGGCCGGAGGCCGAGCCCAGCAGCACATACAGCGATTCGGGGGTGGTCACCAGGATATGCGGCGCGCTTTTGCGCATGGCGCTGCGGTCTTTCTGCGGGGTGTCGCCGGTGCGCACCGCGGTGCTGATGCGCAATTGCGGCAGGCCCATGTGTTCGAGTTGCGCGGTGATCCCGGCCAGTGGGTCCTGCAGGTTGATCTGGATATCGTTGCTCAAAGCCTTGAGTGGCGAGACGTAGACCACCAGGGTCTGTTCCGGCAGTGTGCCGCCGTTTTCCAGGCCGCGATGAACCAGCTCGTCGATCACCGCGAGGAAGGCGGTCAGGGTCTTGCCCGAGCCGGTGGGCGCGGCGATCAGCGTCGAGCGGCGCTGGCGGATCAGCGGCCAGGCCCGGGCCTGGGCGGCGGTCGCCGCCGGGAAGCAGCTGTTGAACCAGGCGCTGACCGCGGGATGAAAACCCGGCAGGGCGTTGGCGGGGATCTGGGGAAGGTTCATGCACAACGTTATGCGACCGCCGGAGTGAAGTTGCAAGCCTGCCTTGTCGCCGCTGGCGGCAGCGGCCCTGAAGGGCTGTATGGTTTGTTGCTCTACACTTTCTCAGTGACGGTTGCGCCGGAAACCCGCAAAATGCAACGATTCTGAGCAATATTCATGGCCAAACCCGCGGGTCTGGCCGATTCAAACCATCGTTCCGAACAGATTGGGCCTGCTGACTCTATGCGAATGCGCCTTATGTTACTGGGCGGCGGAAATGCCCTTGGGCAGGCGCTGATTCGCCTCGGTGCGGAGGAAGACATCGGTTTCCTCGCCCCCCGTCCGCCGCAAGACGGCTGGGATGCCGCGAGCCTGACGCAACTGCTCGACGACACCCGCCCGGATGCCTTGATCAACCTTGCGTACTACTTCGACTGGTTCCAGGCGGAGAGTGTCCCCGAGGCACGCCTGGCTGGCCAGGAACGGGCGGTCGAGCGGCTTTCCGAGCTGTGCCAGCATCACAACATCATTCTTCTGCAGCCTTCCAGCTACCGGGTGTTCGACGGTTCGCGGGCCACGGCCTACAGCGAAAAGGACGAACCGGTACCGCTGGGCCTGCGTGGCCAGGCCTTGTGGCGGATCGAGCAGAATGTGCGCGCCACCTGCCCGCAGCATGTGCTGCTGCGTTTCGGCTGGCTGCTGGACGATAGCGCCGAAGGCACCCTGGGGCGTTTCCTGGCCCGTGCCGAGCAACCCGAAGAGCTGCTGCTGGCCGACGACCGCCGGGGCAACCCGACGCCGGTGGACGATGCCGCCCGGGTGATCATCTCCGTACTCAAGCAACTCGATTGCGCCGCGCCGCTGTGGGGCACTTACCACTACGCCGGCCATGAGGCGACCACGCCGCTGGCGCTGGGCCAGGCGATCCTCACCGAGGCCCGCAGCCTGCATCCGCTGGCCATCGAAGCGCCGACCGCCCAGGCCCACGCCGCCCGGCCGGACGCTGCCGAAGAACCGCAGCACGCGGTGCTGGCCTGCAAAAAAATTCTGCACACTTTCGGGATCAAGCCTCGCGCCTGGCGCGCGGCACTCCCGGCTCTACTGGATAGGTTTTATCGTCATGGCTAATGCCCCAATCTTGATCACCGGCGGTGCCGGCTTCATCGGTTCGCACCTGACCGACGTTTTGCTCGCCAAGGGTTATTCGGTGCGGATCCTCGACGATCTGTCCACGGGTAAACCCGGCAACCTGCCGCTGGACAACCCGCGGGTCGAACTGATCCAAGGCGACGTCGCTGATGCGGCCCTGGTGGCGCGGGCCATGAGCGGCTGCCGCGCGGTGGCGCACCTGGCGGCGGTCGCTTCGGTACAGGCTTCGGTGGACGACCCGGTGCGTACCCACCAGAGCAACTTCATCGGCACCCTCAACGTCTGCGAAGCCATGCGCCAGGCTGGCGTCAAGCGCGTGCTGTTTGCTTCCAGCGCGGCGGTTTATGGCAACAATGGCGAGGGCGAATCGATCGACGAAGACACGTCTAAGGCACCACTGACGCCCTATGCGTCGGACAAGCTGGCCAGCGAGTACTACTTCGATTTCTATCGCCGCCAGCATGGGCTGGAGCCGGCGATCTTCCGCTTCTTCAACATCTTCGGGCCGCGCCAGGATCCATCCTCGCCGTACTCCGGGGTCATCAGCATCTTTTGCGAGCGCGCGCAGAAAGGCCTGCCGATTACCGTATTTGGCGATGGCGAGCAAACCCGCGATTTCGTCTATGTCGAAGACCTGGTGAACGTGTTGGCACAGTCTCTGGAAGCACCGCAACTGGAAGTCGGCGCGGTCAATGTCGGCCTGAACCAGGCCACTACCCTCAAGCAGTTGCTCGAGGCCCTGGGCGAGGTGGTAGGGCAGTTGCCATCGATCAGCTACGGCCCGGCGCGCTCCGGGGACATTCGCCATTCGCGGGCGAACAACCAGCGCTTGTTGCAGCGCTTCAAGCTCCCCGAACCGACGCCGATGAGCGTCGGGCTGGCACGTTTGCTGGGCCGCTGAGCTTTCCCCGGCGATGAAAAAAGGCGCCTTTGCAGGCGCCTTTTTTTTGTCTGGCCGATTTAGAACTTGTAGCCCAGGCCGACCATGTAGACCCATGGATCGACGTCCACGTCGACCTTGGCCCGGGTGCCGCCGGCGACCGCGTTGTTGTTCACGTAGGCGGTGGTGTCGATGTCGACGTAGCGCACCTGGGCGTTGATCATCACGTTGTCGGTCAGCATGTAGTCGGCACCGACCTGCCAGGCCAGGCCCCAGGAGTTCTTCGCCCGGAAGTTGTCGAACCCGGCGGCGCTGGCGCGGCTGCCGACGTGCTCGTCATAGATCCAGGTGTAGTTGATGCCGGCACCGACGTAAGGCTGGAAGGCGGCCTTGTGGTCCAGCGGGTAGTACACGACGCTCAGGGTCGGCGGCAGGTGCTTGAGAGTACCGAGCTTGCCGTTGGCGGCGTCCAGCGCGGTGCCCTTGAGCTTGACGTCATGCTCGAACGGGGTGGCCGCGAGCAGTTCGATACCAACGTTGTTGGTCAGCATGTAGGCGAAGTTCAGGCCCAGCTGGGTGTCGCTGCTCATGGTCGCCTTGCCGCCGAGGTTGGCACCGGCCAATGGACCGCGGTCGACCTTGACGTCGCCGCTGTCGGCTTTCGGATTGACGGTGATGGCACCGGCGCGAACGATGATGTCGCCGGCTTCGTGGGCGTGGGCGATCGGGGCGGCGAGCGCGAGCGCGAACAGGGAGGCGCTGAGCAGGGACTTGTGCATGGGAGCTCCAAAGGACGATTCGAGTTGGCTAGGTCCAATGGTAAGGATCGTCAAGGAACAGGCGTTGACTCAGCTCAATGA
>NZ_JACNDE010000066.1:0-15369 GCF_017351415.1 Pseudomonas sp. FW305-25
CAGCAGATGGCTCGACGGCACCAAAAGAACCAGCTGCAAGGGCGCGAAATGATGGCGGTGGTACCAGGCCTTTGGTTGGCGATATCACTCAAAAAGTCAAGATTGGAGAAACCGCGACCCAGCCGAGTAGCTCCTCCGGAGAGGGGAGGGCCTTGGAGAAGATGATTGACGCTTATCGGGAGCAAAACCGACTCAGCAATGGGCTAACCAACCGGCTCCTTGATTTATTGCAGGGGGTGCGTAACTCGAACCCAGACAATGTGATTACTGGTCTGTCCTCGAATGGAAGCGGGATCTTGCACATCGGAAGCAACCTGAGTCCAAGCCGTGTGAGTGATGCTCAGCTACAACAGGGCTCTATCAGCAAGATCGAACTTGATGATGAGTCGGCGGATAATCTGGATTCGCCTCGGTTCGAGACCTTGAAAGCGAGTGCCCGCATCCAGACTGATGATGCTCAGAAGCAAATCAATGTAAGTGCTAAGCCCCAGGCTGATCGGGCTAATCAGCTGCAACAGGGCTCTAACAACCCACTCGAGCTCGATAGTGCTAACAACCGGCGCGGTGTGAGTGTAGGGTCCTTGATTCGGTCGAGTATTGCTCCTCTTGAGGCGTCTTATGAGCAGGTTAAAGTTACTCTCCCCAAAAATGTCAATGCCATACCGGATACCAAGCCAGATTTGGTCGGGGCCACTCGCGAGCTGACGGGCTCCCTGAGTGGGTTGCTCGCTAATGTGCTTACTGGCGCCCAGACTAATGGCAGCCTGAACCGAAACGGCAATGTGAGGAGTGATGCCCAGGTTGACGGTGGTCCGAGCCAAACCAATGCGAGTACTAGCACCCTGCGTCCTGACGGCCAGCCGAATGGGCCGGGTCCAGGTGCAAACACTCTGCGCCTGGACTCCTTGGATGAGTTGCTCGCTCTCGCTGTGCCTGCTGGCGCTCTAGCTAATGGCAGCCTGAATCGAAACGGCAATGTGAGGAGTGATGTCCAGGTTGACGGTAATCCGAGCCACACCAATGCGAGGGCTTTGAATTCGGAGTTCGAGCGCAATGATGCTAACAACGAGCGCCGTGCGAGTGCCTCACCGGATACCACGCCAGATTTGGTCGGGGCCACTCGCGAGCTGACGGACTCCCTGAGTGGGTTGCTCGCTAATGTGCTTACTGGCGCCCAGACTAATGGCAACCTGAACCGAAACGGCAATGTGAGGAGTGATGCCCAGGTTGACGGTGGTCCGAGCCAAACCAATGCGAGTACTAGCACCCTGCGTCCTGACGTCCAGCCAAATGGGGCCGACCCAGACGCAAACACTCTGCGCCTGGACTCCCTGGATGAATTGCCCGCTCTCGCTAACGTGCCTACTGGCGCCCAGGCAAATGGCAATCTGAACCGAAACGACAATGCGGGCAATGACCCCCTGGCCAAAGTGCTTGGGTTGAAACCTCAGTTAATGCCTGAGCGAGCGCTGAGACATTTCTATCGTGACCCTGATGTACTGAGTGAGCATGAGGCATCTTTTTTCAAGCAGATTGCCAGTGGTATTCAAGGTAATAGTGCCGAAGCACTGGAACTGAAGAGGTACATCGCGAGCGGGCGCAACCCTTCTAAGTTGCCAGACAACTTCAGCAATGATGATGAGAGAGCCTTCGCGATCTATGGGCGCGCTAAAACGGAGTCGCTGGCATTCGGGAATCGTCTTGAGCGTCTGTTTGCAGAGTACGGAAGAATCAGTAGTAAGCCGAGCAATGGAGCAAAGGATGCTAATGGAGAAAAGAAAGCTATAGGGGATTTCACTCGCGCGGAGTACATCGAAAACAATCCGGTCACGCTGCGGAGCAAATAATGAAGCTTGAAATAGAAGCCATCATCATCGCGATTCTCGCCGACAAGCTCCTGGTCGACGTTGAAGTTATTACCCCAAAGGCTCGACTGGTGGGGGACCTGGGGGCGGATTCGTTGAATGTTCTGGATATCGCTCTGGATATCAACCAGGTGCTCGGGATTGAACTGCCGCCAGAGGGTTTGGCCTGCGTGCGCAAAGTGGAGGATCTGTATCTCCTGGTTCATCAGGAAATTGCCAGGGCGTCAGTCTGATCGCCCTCTTGAAGAAAGCGCGCGCTCATCAGGGTGCGCGTTCTTGTGCAACTGGATTCCCGAATACGCCGTGCGCGGCTGATGACTCGTGTAGGAAATTTCTCCGGGTAATGCGGACTGATCTGCAGATTCTTATAGATCGGTCGGGAATTTCATAAGGATTCTTTTCCCTATAGTTGAGTGCTCAGGCTGGGAGCGCGGGGGGCGCTTCGCCAATGTCACGGTATATCCATCGCCTTGGGGAGGGGCAAATCGCATTATGGAATGGGTCACTGATCAATCGTCGAACCGGTCGTATGCATTCGGCCAATGGGTATTGCAGGGTGATGGATTGCTCCTGCATGACGGTAACGGACTACATCTTCCACCCAAGGAGTTGCATGTACTGCGTCTGTTGTTGGGGGCGGCGGGTTCGCTGATTCCCAAGGACTGGCTGCTGGAACAGGTCTGGCCCAACTGCGATGTGGCCGAGGAGTCCCTGACCCGCTGCATTTATGCGTTGCGCAAGTTGCTGGGGCGCGAGAATGACTACATCAAGACGGTCTACGGCAAGGGCTATCGCTTTGTCGGGGAGGTCGTCGAACGGGCAGCCTTGTCATCCGCGCCTTCATCGGTGCCCTCGTTATTGGTCTTGCCGGTGCTGGTGCAGAATGATGATTGCGGCCTGGAAATGCAGTGCGAAATGATTCGCCGGTTGGCCGCAGCATTCGGTGAAAGCCTGTGTGTGATGCCGGCGGGGCTGACCGCTAACGCACGGGCCTCGGACGATTGCCTGTCGATAGTCGAGCGGATGATGCCTGACTATTACCTCAGTGTTCGTTGCATCGCCAGCGTGTGCTGTTGGGCGTTGTCGGTCGAATTGGTTCGTGGTCGCGATCATGCGCTGTTGCACAGTGAAACGCTGGTGGCGAGCGGTGACCGGGAAGAAGTGTTGCAGCGCCTGGTCTCCTTGGTAGCGCAACGCCTGCCGGGCTTGCGTCCGATGATAGCGCCATGCCGTTCCTATCCGCTGGCGCAGTCCTATCTCAACGGTTTGCTCGGGTTACAAACCTATACGGCAAAGAGTCTGGGCGAGGCGTTGCTCGAGTTTTTCCACTGCGTGCAACTGGACCCCAGTTATGCGCCACCCTGGTGTGGTCTGGCCGATACCTATCTGGCCATGGCCAATCTCGGGTTGATGGCGCGCTATAAGGCCTTGGCTCAAGCACGGCAGGTGCTGACTCAGGCGCTTGCCCTGGAGCCAGGCAATGCGCTGGCGACTGTGCGCCTGGCACTGTTGACCAGCCTGCAGGGCGCTCCAGAAGCGGCCGAGGCGTTGTTTCGTCCGGCGCTGATGGGCGGCGACCGTGCCAGCGCCCATTACCACTATGCCTGGCACCAATGGTGTTCGGGGCAGCCCGAGCAAGCGTTGCAGAGCATCGAGATATCCCTTGCCGAAGACCCAGCCTCGGTTGCTGCGCTGCTATTGCGCGCCCGCGTTGCCCTGGGGCTGGATCCGCGGCGTGGATTGGCGGCGATCCGCTCGGCCATCGATGTGCTTGGGACTGGACATGAGGGTATCGATGCCATGCATGCCTTGATTCTCGATGTCTGTGGCGATTCGATGGCGGCTCTGGGCGTGATCCGGCACGCGGGATTGTCGCAGGTGCGGAGGGGAGAAGTGGGGCTGGTGGTCTGTTATGTGCGCGCGGCATCCGACCCGGTCGAGGCCAGGCAGCACTATGAGCGCTGGCGTGCGGCTTCGAACTATCCGCCGTTGTGTCCCGTGCAACTGCCGGTGCTGCGTCGGCTCGAGGGGGACTTCTACGTTGCGCCTCTCTGGTCTGAGATGCGGCACAAGGCTTGCCCTTGGTTGCGTGCGCAGTTGGCCGATCCGCGCTTGCAAGGGTTGGCGGATCTGGCGCACGAGCGTCTGCAGGCATGAGCTGGAAGCTGTGGAGTGGCGTGCTGGTGGCACTGGCCTGGGTGGGAAGTGCCTCGGCGGGGTGCTGGGTCGAGGCCGGTAAGCGGCATTCGATCGAGCCCGAGTTGTTGTACGCCATCGCTCAGGTCGAGTCGCAGCTCGACTCGCGCGCGATCAATCACAACACTGATGGTTCGCGCGATATCGGTCTGATGCAAATCAATAGTGTGCATCTGCCTCGGTTACAGGCGCAGGGTATCACCGAGCAGCGTTTGCTCGATGAGCCTTGCCTGGCCATTGAAGTTGGCGCGTCGATACTCGCCCAATTCATCGACCGTTACGGCTACAACTGGACGGCCGTGGGGGCTTACAACGCCGGCAATTCTCCGGATCGACAAGCCTTGCGCCTACGCTATGCACGCAAGGTCTGGCAGCGTTATCAGGCATTACTGGCCGGCGATGCCAACAACCATCGGACCTTTGCGAACCCAAGGCCATCCATCTGAACTGGCGCCCGTCCCGGCCAGCACATTTGCCCCTTTGCACGTGCGCTGGGCCGGTCGGGCGGCGCAATTCAACAAACTGCTGCGACCACGGTCTTGCACACAATTGTGAATAAACCGGAATGCCTGCCGTCGGCGGGCGAGGTCCCCTTATGCCCCAAGAATGCCAAGACCGACCTCATCGCCAGGCAAACAGCTTAATCCCCCCATTAATCACACCGGCCGGAAGCGGCCGGTGAGGAATCCCCATGTCTGCAAAGAAACTCTTCAAGATCCTGGTCGGCCTACTGGTCTACCTCCTGATCACCCTGTTCTGGTTCTTCTGCGCCGTCCCCTGCATGTGGGAGCGCGGAACCGATGCCTCCGTCATTGTCGCTTTCGTTGGCTCGATGCTGTGGCTGGCCAGCACCGCCAGCGGAGCCATCTACATCATCCAGCGGGCCAGATCCTGAATGCCTCGAGACCAACAAACACAAGGCTGCAGAGGCAATTCTGGACAAGATCCTGCTGTCCTGTTCCAGTTCCGCCGTGGCCGGATTCTGATCGCTTGAGTGGGGCTTTCCCTAGGATTCGATCAGGATTGCCCGCCATCTACTCTCTATCATTATTGGCAAGTCGAGGCGCCAGACGCTTTTCATATTGATAGAGAGAGTGGTGAACAGCATGCAGGACTCCCCTGCAACGCATTGCGTATTGAGGGTGTTCAACGGCCCTTTGCAGGGTTGTGAATTTGTCCTGACGCAGCGGCGTAGTCTTTTTGTAGTCGGTTCCGAGGCGAAATTCTGCTCGATCGAGCATCCGCTGGCTGTTCCGGAGGATGCGATCTACATTCCGCTGGAGTGTGGAGGCTGCAACTTCGAGGTCCTGCTGGGTGATGGTTGTTCGGGGGGTGTCGTTCGTGTGTTGAGCAATGAAGGTGCGGTTGAGCGCCCCGTGCCATTTCAGTCGCTGGAGAGCGTGTGTGGGTTGTTGATTGCGCTGCGTCCGTTCGGTGAGGCGTGGCGGGATGAGTTGTTGGTGCCGACGCCAGTGGCGCCTGTGCATTCCGGGTCGGCTCGTGTGCCGGGTACCGCCCCTCAGCGAGTGGCTGTCGGGGCTGCATTGGTGTTGGTGGTCGGGTTGGCGGTGCTCGGCTGGTACGCTTCGCGCCCCAATCCTGTGTCGAGTGTGGAGGCGCTGATCGCTGGGGGTAACAACAGCATGGCCGTGGTCTATGGCCGCGATCGAACGGTTTACGTCTTCGCCGACTCCGAGCGCGATGCCGGGTGGGGGCGACAGGTGTTGGTGCGCAATGGGTACTTGGCGACCCAGGTGTTGACCACCTATGACGAGCGTGGACGGTTGGAGGATCTGGTTTCCAGTATGGCGCCGCAGCTTGCCTATCACCGCCTGGATCTTAGCGATCCCGTGGTTCCACGACTGTTGATCAGTCGCCAGCGTAGTCTGCTGACGCCCGAGTTGCAGCGTCGCCTGGAGAGTGCTTTGAGTGCGGCGGCGCCCTACGCCCAGGAAGTAAAGATCGTGCGTAGTAATGACGATGAACTCGTGCGTCTGGCCGAGCAGGGTTTGCAGCGCCTGGCCTTGCCCTTCACTCGGCACCGGCATGCCGACAGCGTGACCTTTACGGTCGAGGGTAGTCTTGAGGATGCTGAATTGCAGGCGCTGAGCGGCTTTGTCGCGGACTTTGGCAGGCAGTGGGGTGAGCGATACGTTCACTTTGCAATCGAGCTCAAAGATGACTGGCTCAAGGGCAAGTCGTTTCAATATGGCCCTCAGGGCTACATCAAGATGACTCCGTCATCCTGGTACTTTCCCAAGCCGCTTTGATAAAGAGGTAATTTATGCCTAGTAAAATTGTAAATCCCGTTGATTTTCATACCGACTTTCTGGGGCAGCAGGCAGCAGGCTTCGAGGTTGGTGCTACCGATCTCAAGACCAAGCTCGATGCCGCTCTGGCAGCTCTGCATGCTGATCCATCGGATCCGGGGCTGCTGGCGTCCTATCAGGCTGCATTCTCTTCCTACAACGTTTTTCGCAACGTTGCGACCAATACCGTCAAGGGCTTCAAGGAGATCGATACGGCGATTGTTTCTGCCGCACGTTAAGTTTTGTTGTGTTTCCTCTTGGCTGGCAGGTGTTCCAGTGCGCCTGTCAGCACTTTTTTTGTGAGTGTCCCTATGTCCGTTTCTTCTTTGGCTTCAGTGAGTGTGAATTCGACTCGGATGGCCGAGCTGGCGCGCCCCGAATCTGGCTCGGTGGTTTCCCTGGAAGGTCGTTTGATCCAAAGTTTCGCCAGTTCCGCCGTGGGTACCGAGCGTGATCACGCCAGGATCAATGCCATGCTCAAGCATCCGGATATCACCAATCCAGAAGTCCTGAGTGAGCTGCAGTTGCTCACTGCGCAGTACAACATCGATGTCTCGTTGCTCAATGTCCTGGTCCGTAAAGGGGTGACTACGGCCGAAACCTTGTTGCGTTCGTCATGAAGTTATATGGCTGTCTTGTACTGCTTTGTCTGATGTTGGTCGGCTGCCGCCAACCGAGTCTGCTGGAAGGGCTTGATCAGCAGCAGGTCAACGAAGTGGTTTCGGTGTTGCAGCGCAATAACATCGGCGCGACCAAGGTGGATAACGGCAAGGCCGGATACTCGGTGCATATCGCGCAAGCGGATTTCACGGCAGCGGTCGACCTGTTGGCCTTGTACTCGCTCCCTTCCAAGCCGCGTGTTGAAATTGCCCAGATGTTTCCTGCCGATTCACTGGTGGCGTCACCGCGAGCCGAAAAGGCGCGTTTGTACAGTGCGCTGGAGCAGCGCCTGGAGCAGTCGTTGAACACCCTGGTGGGGGTGGTCTCGGCACGGGTGCATGTGAGTTATGACCTGGAATCCGGAGAAAGTGGTCGCAAGCCTGCGCCCATCCATCTCTCGGCGTTGGTGGTGTATGAGCGTGACGGCGAGCCGCAACTGCTGGTCAACGATATCAAGCGCTTCCTCAAGAACAGTTTTTCGGCCGTGGACTATGACCACATCTCCGTGGTCTTGTCCAAGCGTGCTCCGATTCAGCATGCGGCCCCCTCCCTGGAGCCCCGTGGTCATGACTTTACCTGGCTCTATGGCGTTTTCATTTTAGGCATTCTGGCTGCGGTGGCGTACTCGGTCATGCTGTATCGCCAGGCGAAAGAGATCGAACATGCTCCGCGCAATTGAAGCAATGCGTGCCATCCTGCATCAGCCACTGGACTACCTGCATCCGCATCGGGGTGGGGTGCCAGCGTTGTTCGAGGCGCCGGCGGTGCGAGCGGTGCTCAATCAATCGTTGCTGCGAGGGTTGGGGCTCGGTTGTCCCGATCTGCAGCATCTCAAGCGCAATCCGTGGACTGATCTGTGGGTCGCGCATTGGCGGCATTTGCCAGTGGTTGCCCGTCTCATGGGGGCGCACCTAATGTGGCCGCAGCTGGCTCGCGGGGCACGGATGCGTGAACTCGATGCGCCGGCAAGGGCGTTCGCCCGTATCGATTTGGGCAGTCGGCCAGCGTTCGCGGTCAGCGAAGCAGATGGGCTTGAGCAGTCACTCAGTGCTCTCGGGCTCGGTGCTCTGGCGGCCTGGCATCAGCACATCCCGGAGGCGCTCATGCAGCGTTTGTTTCTGCAGTTCTCGCCACGAGTGGTCGAGTTGCAGCAGAACTTGCCGGCGCAAGCACCGAATTCGTCACTTTTTATCCTGGCGGTACAGCATGCTCGAATCCATCAGAACCCTTGTTGATACTCCATCGGCGGATGCCCTCCTGGTGCGGCATGAGGAGCGGGCGACGGCACGAAATTGCCGGTTGTTGATGCAGCAGGCTCGCGAGCGGGCCAAGTCCTGTATGGCAGAAGCACAGCAAGAGGCCGACCTTATTCGGGCGAACGCCTTTCAGGACGGTTATTCCCAGGGAGTGCTGCAGGCTGCTGGTGATCTGGGCGGGCTTTTGTTGCAGTCACGGGTTCTGGCGACCACCTTGCAGACCGAACTGATACAGGCCGCCCGGTCAGTGCTGGGTGATCTGCTGGTGGATGAGCAACTGCTCGATGCACTACTGCAGCGCTGGCAGGGTGGATGGGCAGGACAAGGCCGGGGGGCGCTGCAGATTATCCTGCCGCTGCGCTGCAAGCCCGGACAGGCGACGCTGAAAGCTACCTTGAAGGGCATGGGGGTCGAGCAGGTGGATATCAGTTTCCATGCACAGGAGCGTTACCTGTTCCGTTTGGCTGATCAGGTGGTCGAGCTCGACATTGGTGCCACCCAGGAGCGCCTGTCGCCACGTCTGATTGCCCAGCTCAAGCAGTTGCCGGAGAGCGTTCGCCAGCTCGATCAGGCGTCTAGGGATTTTTTTGTCGACTGGGCTGCCAGCCTGAACAAGGAGGGCGATAGCCCTAATTATTTTCCTGAATCGGATAACCGTGATGAACATAGATAACCACTCGGTCGCAGGTTCCGGCCAGGCCTCAAAGCAGGGTGCCGAGACAAGTGTGCCACTGGACCAGCGCATGGGGCTTCAGGGCGCAGGGGCCAATAGCAGCTCGGATCCTGAGTTTGCTCAGTTCTACGACACGCTCATGAAGTGGGTGGCAGGGTCTGCAACACTCCCACCGGGCAGTGTTCAGCAGTACTTGAAGCAATACGCCAATGCAGGTGGCGAGCTGCCCTACGGAACGACCCAGAAGCAGATGGATGTGCTGACGCAGGTGATGGTGCGGATGAAAGAGCAGGGGCTGGAGGGCAGCGCAGCTTATAAAGAGATAAAAGTCGCGTTGGTCTCGGTGTCGTCGGTCAACATGTTTGTCAAGGAATTCATGATGGGCGTGTTCAAGCCTTCCGAGGATGAAGATGATCGCGCAAACATCAGTTGGTAATTGCACTGCGCATCCTCCGGCAGCGATATGCACATAACCAAGGATAACGGTAACCCACGGGTGGTTTCTGCCGATGGGGCAGTGGAGTGAAGATACGTTCCTGGCTTTATGTTTTACCCGCCCAGGTGCCCTTGCCATGGAGCGAGCGGCCGATATTGCAGGGTTCCGAGCAGGGGGTAAGGCTTACGACCCTGGCCCAGCTGGCTACGCAAACACTCAATCCGAGGCAGTTGGTCATTCTGCCCGTGGAGTGGGCGCTTTGGTGTCGTGGCGAGGCTTATGCAGGTCGAGGTGGGCTCGGTCCGGCCAGCCAGCGTGATGCCCAGGAGGGGGATTTGGCCAGTGACCCGGACTCCCGGTATCTGGTCTTCGCCTCCTTGGACAAGCGGCGCTGCGCCAGTGCCTGGGTGCTCGACCGCGGGCGCTTTAGTGAGTTCCAGCAAGCCTTGCATCAAGCAGGTGTTGACGTTGAGCGGATGGTGGTCGATGCGGATTTGTTGTCACCGGATTCGCCTGAGGCGTTGTGGCTGGCCGGGCGCTGGTTGGTGGGCGGCAGTCTGGATGTGCGTCTGGCGGTGGATGAGAGCCAGCGGCTGGACTGTGCTGCTCGCATGGGCCCTGGGCTGGTCTGGCATATTCCTGGGCCGGATCTTGCGTTGCACGATGCGCGGGTCCTGCAGGTGTTGGTCGAGCGTGCGGCATGGGCTACAGACCTGCTCCAGGGCAACTTTCGTCCCCGTCGTTCGCGTCTGCCTCGGCTTGGCTTGGCGGGCTTGACGCTGCTTCTCGGGTTCATGCCTACAGGCTTTGACCTGTACCGTGCGCACCAGCTGGAACAGGCGGCACGGCGGCTCGACAGCGCGAGCGTGGCGGTCTATGCCCAGCGCAGCGCGGACCAGGCATCGCTGGCGATGCTCGGCGCCAGGCTCAACGCTATTCAGGTTGCTGACCCCCTCCAGCAGGAGCGTGCTGCCAAGGGTTTGCAGCAACTTTATGCAACGGCGGTTGAGGATCGACTGGCGCAGGTTTTGAGTCTGGAATACGGCCAGGGGAAATGGGCGCTTGAAGTACAGCTCAAGTCCTTTGACGACATGGATGAGCTGCAGCGTCGCTGGCAAACCCTGGGATTTCGGGCTGAAGTCGCCAGTGCGCGCAAGAGCGAGCGGGGCGTGCGGGTTCAATTCAATTTAACGGGGTAATCAGTCATTGGCCAAGATGCTTGCTGCCTGGCGCCGAGCCAAAGCGGCGTGTACCACGTTCGACCGAAACGATCGTCGTGCACTGATGGTGCTGGGTGGAGTCGCTGTCCTTGGTCTGATCCACCTGGGTGTGAGTACGCCCATATTGGCCCGATTGGCCGCGGCCGAAGTGCGTTTTGAACAGGCCCATCAACTCAATCGCGGACTGACCTGGAGCCCGAGCTACGCCTGGGCATCTAGCTCGACATTGAGTGCTGACCGGCTGCGCCAGGAGCTCAGTCAGGACCCTGCCTTGGCAGGTATCGAGTTGCTCAACCTATCTGCTGATGGTCTGGGTACGCAAAGCCAGTTCAGCGGCCCTGCCGGGCCCCTGCTGAACTGGTTGGCGTCGCTGGAAGCGCAGGGTGTGCATTTGACGCGGTTACATTTAAAAGCGGCTGCCGACGACAAGCTGCAGGCAACTGTGCATTGGCAGTGAAGAGCCAGGTTACTGGTAATAACCCAGAAAGAGTGGGTTGCGCAGATGGCTGTTTTAAGCATTATTTGAAACTTGTAGTTTTGTATTGCATGAGCGAAAGCTGCAAGCAAGTTGGTTCTGCCCGACGCAAGCTGTTTTTAATCTGTACGAAAGAGTATGTCTATGCAGTTGTCCCGATTAACGCCGGTCTATTCA
Source organism: Pseudomonas sp. FW305-25 (assembly GCF_017351415.1). NCBI lineage: Bacteria > Pseudomonadati > Pseudomonadota > Gammaproteobacteria > Pseudomonadales > Pseudomonadaceae > Pseudomonas > Pseudomonas sp. FW305-25. The sequence goes on from NZ_JACNDE010000066.1 coordinate 11,268, forward strand.
AAGTGTCGTCCGAAAGGTCAGGAGCCTGCGGCGTGTTTGCTTAATCTTCATCTGGAAGGAGGCAAACCGACAGCGGCTTCGCTCCATCGCCTCACGCAAGCACCCATTGAGCCTCGGGCCGTTGAGCGCCTGTTGCCTCTGTATGTACGGGGCGATTCTCAGGCTGACCTCTATAGGTTATTTATCTGGATCAATGTTGCCTCGAAGGACCTCGCAGCCGAGGTCTACCATGAGTTGCCTGCTTACTGGATGCCACGTTGGCGACGCGATGGCTCCTTGATGAGCCCTATGAATGCTGTGCTCCTGAGGGGATGATTCATTTGTTCGGTTGGCGGGAGAGAGCTGGTCATGTGTTGTGATTTTTTGAATTACGCACCCAGTGCAAGTGATTGCTGGACAACAATCGTCGATATCTTGGAACTATTTGCATTGTTATGAAATTAAATTTTTTTTCAACCCGAATTCACCAAGCCAGCGACTCGCTGAGTGTGGCGCTGTTAAAAAAAGCAGACAACCATAGTTTCTCAAGGGAAACTTCTGAAAAGCTCATATGTGTTGCCAGTCGAGATATCAAGCTGTCAAGTGCCGTTGGGGAGAGCGTATTTTTAAATAAGGCGCCTGCCGAGGGTGCGGTTATCGATAAAGAAGCTATAAATAAGTTGCGCATAGTGCTGACTGATTGCCTAATAAATGTAAATAATGAAGATGCTAGAAGACAATTTAATGCCTGGTTGGCCAACTGTGCGAAGGCGCTTCCCGTCGAATGGGATCAGGGCTCGGGGGCGAGGGAGCAACAGTGTATAAGAAATAAAGAGGGTATCGATCGACTTCACCAATTACGGAATGATTACGGCGAGCCAGTTTTTTTGGCGAAAGGTAGTAATGGGCATGTGTTGAAACTCGGAGATTATGTGATCAAGCGGTTTAAGCAGTTCAATGAGGGGGCTGTTCTGCATGAGTTGAGTATGTGCAATAGCTATAATGCATCAGTTGGTGGGGGGCGGGACTCGGCCTATTTAGTGAAGAAAGAACTGCTGATGCCGTATGTCGAGGGTAGAGTGCCGACCATGAACGAAGTCATTGAAGGGGTTAAATCGCTTTACGAGCAGGGTTATATGATGGGGGATCCGTGTCCGCGTAACTTTAGAGTAACCAGCGAAGGGATTGTGCCTATCGACTTTGGACAGATGTTCAATGTCGATGAGTACGAGTCCCTTGATGAACGTATCAAGTTTTCTATTGTTCATGATTATATGAAGGGTGGGTCTGGCTATGTTCGAGACGGGATAAGGGCTGAGTACAATAAAGTACTAATGGCGATGGATCAGTCTCTGGGGAGAAGTAGTCCAAGTCGTTTGGCAACTACTTTAGAGCTAAAGGCTTTGGGTTATTTTGGCAATAGATTCTGAATTTCGAGTCGGGTCTCGCGCAAGGCTCGGTTACCCTCTAGTCGCTGTCCGCCAATAAGCCTTGTGGGATTAAGGCGTCGCCCATCTATGTGGTAGTGCTTTTCTACTTCGGCGAACTTGTGCGGTGTGTATCCCGCCTCCTATGCACACTTCTAGGTTGTGCACCGCGGTACTGTAACTGGCGTGCTTCCCGTCAGATACCCGCGATCACTTTCCGCAGATGCAGCGGTAATAACTGCATGCAGCTGATTGTGCAGTTAAGCAAGTTCGCCTGTTTTTCAGGCTGCCTGCCTATTTGATCCAGCATTCTGGGTGGGGATCAAATAAATTGACTCGGTAGTAGAAATGGTCTCGACATTGGTGTCGGAATACTCCCTGTTTGATTAGAAAAGCCAGGCTGGCGTCGACTGGTTTTGTGGTGAGCGGTATATGAAAGTTTCTACTCTTTATGTCGATTAGTTTTTTAGGTGCAGTGTTTTGTACTGCTTGTACTTTAATGTTTCTCATGCAGAGAAGGAAAAGAAGAATGTCGATAACGCCGAATATGTCTTTTTTACATGCGGATACTTCTGCGCGATATCAATCTCCAGTCACTCGCACTGAGCCAGGTGGCAAGCCTGTAGCGTGCTCTGTTGTTACTTCTGCTGAGGATGCAAGGCTTGCTGAGCGTCAAGAGCAGCCACAGGGGAGCGGTCTGCTCTCGCGTATATCTGCTCAAATCGCTCGACCATTTGTTGCGTTGCAGGAGTGGATTGGCAGTCTGTTGGGGCAGAGGGTGGGGGATAAATCGGCCGATACGGCTTCAGTCCAAGTTCAGGTGCCTTCGCAGTCTCCCGAGGACATCATGCAGGTGATGGGGAGGAAGGCCTTGGAAGAGGCGCCAGGTGGATTAGCCAAGGCTACTCAATTTGCAGGTCTCACTGCACAGCAGGTGTCTGAGCGACATCAGGAGTTTGCCACTAATAATGGACCCCTCCGTGCTGTGGCTACAGCGCTGATCGCCGTTCAGACACATTCACAGAGCGAGAGTAATCGCCGTGAGGCGAAAGAATTACTGAGGTGGAATATTGAAGGGATTGCCTTTCAGCAGTGGGCTACTACTGGTCGGGAGGCTAGCAAATTTGTGAGTGAGACCCCTGCCAGTCAGTTGGGGGGGGTAGCAAAAGAGCTTGACAATCTCTCCAAAAAAATCAGTCGACTGCAGCAGGCGGTGGATCGGGAGCTGAAGGGGGAGCTTGTCCACGATCAATCTGTCAGCACTTTGGTTGGTTCTGCACCTGAAATTACTTATGCAACTCTTGAATTTCCTAAACCAGCAGAGCGCCCGTTTCGTGGTGCGGAGTCTCGGGAAGAAAGTATCTATGAAGAAGTTCGTTTTCAGGGTGGGCAAGCGATTCTTGGAGGGGGACCTATCTATCAAAACCTTGTTGAACTTCAAAGAGAAAAAACCAAATGATTCAGCTTTAGTGATAGGGTCATAAAGGAGGGCCTTCAGCTTTTTCGGCCTTAAGGTGATGTAAATTTGGCTACCCTGATTGGATAATGTTCGGTCTATCGAGCGATCTCGATACCTGTTATCTGGAGAGGGCTGGAGAGCGTCAAATCCTTTGATGTTGATACTTTCGGTGCATAAATAAGGAGTGGGCAGGGTCTTGAGCGGGTATTCCCCGTTCTTGGCCCATGCCTTTCATTGAGTCGTATGGGTTGAGGCAATTAAGCAGTATGACAGGAATGTTATTACAGCCCTCGATAGCTATTTTTATCATTGAAACTGTGGTGGTCCAAGCAAGGCTACCTGCTGCGGTGATGTTGTTTATTAGGTTGTGAAAGCAGTGCGTGTCTGATCTGGAGTTACTGCATTAATATTTTTCTATTCGGCGATCGGAATGATTCTTCAGTATCAAGTGTAGTAGTCAACTAATCCCGGACACAGCGATAAGTTTTTTCTCGGCTTGAGCTGGCGCCAGCCCAGCGTTGAGTCGGTGGGGGACAAATCCAGTTGTACCGATGCGTCGGGTAATTGCTGATATCTCGGTACGCTTCTTGAGTCGTCATGTAGCCCGCGGTCGACCGTCGCTTGTTTGCAGGCATGTGATCCGGGTTGTTTACTGACTAATACCGGTTCCTGCATCAGGTCGCGCACCTTGAACCGCCCGATTTGCTTGTCGTCGTCCTGCATCATCGACACGATGCTGTGGCGCCGGTAGTGCGTCGACTTTGCGTGAGCAGCTCGTTCCTGCAACCGTGCAGTCTCAGCCGCTCAACGTCCGGAGCTCGGCGTCTGAGGCGGTGGGCGTAGTAACACGAGCGAATGATGTCAAAGAAGTAGACCGGCTATCGGGCACTTAACTGATCAATCAGCGTGTGCGCTCGTGCTTTCCGGCATCAAGAGCGTGGTAGATTTTTTAAAATGGAGTTCTCCTGCTCAAGGTGGGCGATTCGAGCTTCCAATTCCTGGATTTTCTGCTGCTCGGGCGTCAGCGCTGTGTTCTGCGGAGTAACACCATTGCGCTCCTGCTGGAGTTTGTTAGTCCAGTGATGCACTGTGGGCTCGACAACCCCAAGTGAGTCGCTGATTTCGATATGGCTATAGCCTTGATCGAGCACGAGGTCTGCGACCTTGCGTTTGAAATCAGCGGAATAGGAACGACGTTGCTGGTCATCAGACACCTCTATCTGGCGAGCATTCTTGT
>NZ_JACNDE010000067.1:0-14844 GCF_017351415.1 Pseudomonas sp. FW305-25
GGGCACCTTCCGCCCCTTGGCCATGCTCGATGGCGAAGGCCCGGCCCAGGCCACGCCGTTCTACTACCAACTCGACCACCTCGGCACGCCGCAGGAATTGACCGCCTACAGCGGCGAAATCATGTGGTCGGCCAAGTACCGGGCGTATGGCAATCTGGCGGCGCTGGACGTTTCCGAAATCGACAACCCGCTGCGTTTCCAGGGCCAGTACTTCGATGCGGAAACCGGGCTGCACTACAACCGCCATCGCTACTACAATCCGAGCTCTGGACGTTTTTTGACCCCGGACCCGATCAAGTTGGCGGGGGGGTTGAACAACTACAAATATGTGCATAACCCAACAGGTTGGGTGGACCCATTAGGTTTAGATGAATGTCCAGGAGCATCTGGGGGCAAATCTCAAACTCCGGAGACCGGCCAAAATCCCCGCACACGACTCCCAAGGAACCAGGGCCGCTGGGGGGCGGATGGAAAGGGAAAACCAGGAGAAAGCCCTTGGTACTCTGACATTCCTGAGGTCAATGAAGTGACCAAAGGGGAGCCTATTCCTTTCGTCAACGGTCGTCCCGATTTTTCACAGTGGTCAAAAGGTACTGTAAAGTTCAAGCCTGGCGTACTAGATGGGACAGATCAGGATTTCAAAAAAGTATATGAAAGACTGAAAAAAGATCGAAACCTAAGAAGTGCCAATGCGGCCAGACTACTATTACGAAAAGCTGAGCTCACGCCACACCATCTTGACAAAGAGACCATACAGTTAATCCCGACAGGCCTACATGGAAACATCCCCCATATTGGCTCTGCTTCGGACATGAGGAATTAAATATGTCATATGACAAGATTTTAAATGAGCTCGGCGCCGAATCAATGTCCTTCGAGACAAAACAGCCCCGCAACGGCTTGCAGGATGGTAGCGAAATTTCAGAAGACCTGAAAAGGCTTTTAAGCAACTTCCAAACTGCTATAGTTTTCTCAAACGGAGCAAAATTTAAAACTCCTAAGAAAATGCCTATCGGAGACAATAACGGCTTCGTATATTTAGATATAATTTATGGCCTAGCTCCAGATTCAAACAACATCTACTACAAAAATGAAATGTACTCAAGCCAGATAAATAGAGCATTTTATACATTTGGAGAGTCTGGTGGTGGAGATCAGTTTTGCGTCAACAAAAAAACAGGAGAAGTCTATTATTGGTACCATGAAGCGAAAGATGATGCCTCTTCACTGTTTCTGATCGCCCCATCCTTTATTGACTTTTTCGAGCATCTTGTACCAGACAATGATGAAAGCGACTCAAAAGATGACGATGACGGGATAGTTAGTGCCGAGTTCAATTTTTAAGAATCGAAAAAAAGCTAATCGCCAATAACGCTCCTACACAGCAAGAAATAGTTTTTGGGAAAGAGGGGATGAGCAGTTAAAATCCCCTCAAACATCCTGCCTACAACAAAACCAAAAATCAAAATCCATCTAGCAAGCCATCTGCCACTAGTTAAAGAAAGACAATCTGCTTTTGGTGGCAGCAGAGACTTTTCCTACAGAACGCGTCGACTTCTGCCAACTTGTAGCCCCTCCTCTACCCAGATAGCATCTTTCAGTCGCTGCAAAATCAGTGACCGGTTTTGACAGACCGAATATGATCGAGACATGCAAATGTCGCTATGTGAACAGCTGGAGTTTTTTGTGCCTACCGCTTCTTATATGGCGGCTGTGCGTGGGGCTTCTTGTTCACCCAGGAAAAAATGGCTTTCCAGATAGGAAAACACCCCTAGGAGAAAAGCATGAAAATTAACTGGAGCTCTTTTGGGATTGAACAGAGTTCATCAGTTACCGATGACATAATCTCTCAGACACAAAAGCTATTGGGAGTAAGCTTTCCAAATTCATACTTGGATTTAGTCATCTACTCAGACAAGTCATCCCCAGAAACATCTTCATTTCCTTATGATGGAAATGAGAGTTGTATTAGTGAATTTTTTGAGTTCTCACCAGATATACGACCATATACCATAGCATGGTGTGTTCGCGCAGGAGGCACCGCTGGACTTCCTGCAGGCATAGTACCTATTGCACGGGACGCCGGTGATTATTTAGTATGTTTTAACTTCAACAGACCCTCTATAACCGTGGAAATTTTCGACCCAAACTCAAGCAGCCTTTACTTCGTAGCCAATAGTTTTGAAGAATTTGTTGGATTATGGACAGAGTAAGAAAATCGGCCTCTCGCCCAATAGAAAATAATGAAACAGTAAATATTAAAAATCGAGCCTGGTGAACGACCTGTTCACTGTTGTCGATTGGATAGCGATCTCAAGCTGGCGGGGATTGAATTACCAGTAGGAGTCTAAACCTTTGGGTAGGTGGATTCGTTGAGGAAAGGCTTGCTGGAAAGAACGGACTAAGGATTTCGAATGAGGTGATTTATGTACGACTATCAGTCACTAATACAAAAAATAGACTCTTCGGACGAAGAAACATTCTGGTTCGGCGCAGCAAGCAAGGACCAAATACAAAAACTGGAAAACCTACTACAGCTTAGCTTCCCTGAAGACTTTTCAGCATTCTTAGAGGTTTGCGGTGGCGGCGGCGTAGTCGAATCAGAAATATGTGGAATTGAAAAAAACGATGCGACTCTAGCTAGAGGGGGCACCATCAACTACAGCACCAACTACTGCAGATCTGACTATAATCTACCCGCAGATTTAGCTGTCATTTTTCTAAAAGATGATGAGATTTGTTGGGCAATCAACTGCTCCCCTCACGGTAAAGGGAAAGTTGTTAGCTACAATATTTTCCGTAAACAAATTGAAAAAACACTAGCTGAAAACTTCTATAGCTTCTTTAAACACTACATAGAAATTAGGGCGTAAAATTTCATACCTACGTTATTTCGCAACCTTATGTGGCAACGTAGGTACAAAAAATAGAAGCTTTTGTGTTAACAAATCTTCCTAAGCTCTCGTCCGAAGTACATAAGATTACTTTTAGAGTTTTCCTACAAATCAAATCGAGTTTTGCCAGCTTGTAAATGTTTAACCCAGTATATAGCATCTTCAAGCCGCTGCGAAATCATTGACAAGAGTGCGAAAGCCCTTTTAAAACTAGATAAAAGACCAAACATACCCCAGAAATGGGTAGAGTTGTTTTGGGGCATCTAAAGTTTCGAGAAGATAACGAAAGAAGCGCAGACACGTTCTAATCGGCCATTTAAGCTTTAATATAGGCACTCATCCAAGGGTTGACACCACATATAGAACATGCAACATCCACCTATAGTGACGAGCGCAATCACATGTATCGAATCTTTGGAAAACAATGGCAAAAGTGAAATGAAAATAAAATTAGAATACAACCTTCAAGCCATTCGTGTGCCAAGCGGATGGACAATAACCATAAACAACCTGTTCGAAGTTGAGCTAACAGAGAAGACGTCCGACTGGTACAGCAACTCCGTACTCATTGGTGGAGTGCGGAGAAGCACTGGCCATTGTTTTGATGCAAAATTGGAACCAGAAGGAGACCCCTTCGGAGATTTTGTAGTTGACTTCCTGACTATAAAGCATGACAACCGTGGAAAGCCAATAAGAAATTCTGAAGAATATATATGTGAATTTAGAACAAAGAGTAAAAGCGAGTTAATAGCCAAAATTGAAAATTACATGCTAGAAGCATGATCTCGCGGCATCAAAAAACTCTCAATTCACCATTATCCAACACCAGTTAAATCCCACCCACTCTTCAGGAAAATCAATTTAAATCCATGTACATAAATAAAACCCCAAAAACCGAGTCCGCTTCATACATTGGAGGGAAACCAGTCATCCCCCAAGGAATGAGCATACCCAAAAGCCCAAATGGCAGTTTGATGAGCTTTTACTTCACGCTGCAATTTCCAGAGGCTCACTCACTACATGGCCACACACTAAGTATTTTTGCCGCGACTGAGGATTTCAACGAAGACTATACGATTCCTGAAATGCTCAAAGTCCCGCTATCGGGGGCGATAATTCCAGATAACTTTTTAAGCTATTACCAAAAATACTTTGCGGTCTTTCTTTTCAGGAGTGAAGATAAAACCTATGCAAGTGACTACCCGATACGGATCGCAATGACTCCCTTAGCATTTAGCCACAGTAAAGGCAGTAATGTGTTCGGGTGGGCTGGTGATAAGCCCAAGTGGCTCATGGGTGATGAGACACCGGCCCAGTACAAGGGAGCAGCCTTGGACTTTTTATTGCAAGTACATGGAGAGCAATCATTTCCGATTGTTGACACCGCCCCTGCACAACAAGAAATGGATATTTTTGGCAAAAGCAAGTCCCGAACAAAAAGAAACTATACGTTATTCAACCAGAACGAAATCTACTTCTTTGGAAGTAGAACAGAAAAAATTGATGACCGTATCTACATAATCACACAGTGCGACTGATATAAAACTCAACTAGTAATGCAGACCAATGAATAGACTGACGCTCAGGCAAAAAAACATTATCCACAATTGCCTACTTGACCTTAGAGATTCTTCCTCCCTGACCACTCCAAGTTTTCTACCTACAACGCTAGACAAGCTCGTGACCTCAGAGGGTTTCGGCATTGACATGTCGGGAATTTATCTCAGTACTGATGAGGACTTTGAAACCATCCCCGAATACCTGAAAGAAGGAATAGCATTCGAGTTCATGGGCGAGCACGTAGTGCTTTCATTTTCTGACGGAGCCTCCGTCATCAGCAACTGGTGCGACAATAACGCCATATCAGATCGTGAAAGCATTTTGCTAAAATGCAAAATATTGAAAGCAAAATTCTAAACGGAAGATTAGTCAGTAATAAACATCAAGCTCGCATCGATAATCGCGATGCGTTCAGGCAAAAGCTGGTCGCTGAGACTGACGGGAACACGACCGTAGCTGCCTCTGCAAACGGCTTATGCTTCCCCCGCAGGCCATGCTCGACGGGAGTCCCGCTCACAAGCCAAGCCGTCCTTCAATACGCCCCCCTGTCGGACCTACTGCTCCCCCTACCCCATTTGTTTATTCCCGCGCTCATCCGTCTAATCCCTATCCCATCCACCGCAACACAACGAAGCCCTCATGACTCGATACATGCTTTACCCGCTATTCCTGTTTTCCCTTCTGCTCACCGGCTGCGCCACCAAGTTCGACGTCGCGCTCAATGGCACGCCGGATCCGGACTATCAATTTGATCGGCAGGCGCTGGTGCTGGTGACGGCCACGACGGGGAATGACGAGAATTCGCTGAATGCCCGTTATTACCTGCGCGATATGGTCAATGCGTTGAAGGACCAGGGGTTCCGCGAGGTGTTTACCGAGGCGTCGCTGCCCAAGAAGCATGCGCCGATCAAGATGACGGTCAGCCTTGATATCCATAGCAAGCAAGTCACTTACCGCTACACCGCCACCGACTACGGCCAGGTGCAGAACAGCACTTCCACGGTGTGCAAGGATGGCAAGAAAAAGAAGGAAAAGCTGGTCTGCACCAGCACGCCCAATACGTCTTATGGTCCGGTAGGCACCTCGGAACGCACCGGCTACACCACCCTGTCGACCTTTACCGCGACGGCCCGGGACGAAACCACTCGGCGTGCGGTGTATCTGCTGCGGGTGTCCTCTTATAACGAGGATTGCCAGAACGGCAAGGTCGAGGCCTTCCTGGTGGAACAAGGCCTGCAGAACCTGGATTTCCGCGACCGCGTACAGCGCAATTACACGGTCACCATGCCTGAAAATTACAGCTGCAAATAAGCCTGTAGAGACCTCGCGATGCGCCGTCTGAACCGGCGCTATCGCGAGCGAGCCTTTATAGGTAACCCAGAGCCACGCAGCAGTTGGATCAACGGCTGGCATTAGTCGGTTGCAAAGCCGCCGTCGGCGTAATCACCGCTGCTTCCGAACGTGGCGTGCCTTGTGGCACCCAGTCATAGCTCACCGGCAATGCGCGGTACACCCAGTTGCTGATGGCGTCGCTGCCCGGGGCCTTGCCGAGGAACGGGCTGACGTATTCCCAGACGTTTTCGCCGCTTGCCGTGACCTGGAAGAAGCGGCCGTTCATGCCTTCATCGATCAGGGTATTGCCGTTGGGCAGGCGTCGGGCGCTGCTGATGAACGAGCTGTAGAAGGCCCAGCCCGGCTGCCTGGAACTGGCGGCGCTGTACTGCCAGACGATCTGTTGGGTCACGGGGTCGATCTCCAGCACCCGCGAGCCGGAAATCAGCCCCAATGGCACCGAGGGGTAGCCGGCCGTGCCCTGGTTGTCGAACACCAGCAGGTTGCCCGCGCCCGGCAGGCCGGCGGGGATGATGTGGGCATCGTGCTGGCCAACGAACTGGTCCACCGGGCGCGGCAAGGTCGCCGGCGCTCGCGGGTTGAGGGTCGGCAGGTTGGGGCCGAGGCGCCAGACCACCTTGCCGCTCTGCTTGTCGATGATGGCGATGAAGTTGGCGTTGCGGGAGTCGAACAGCAGGTTGTCCGGGGCGAAGCGTTTGTCGCCGGCGTCGAACCACTTGTTCGGGCCGACCACGCTGAGGTTGTTGATGTGCAGGTAGTCCGGGTCCTTGGTGGCCCGCACCAGCTTCAACTGCTCCGGGGTGAAGCCGAATTCCTTGAGGTGTTCGGAGGCCAGCCACTGCCATTTCACCTCGCCCTCGGGGCTGACTTCGTAGATCACGTCATCGATCACTTGCGGCACCTTGAAATCCGCCACCGCATGCACCTTGTTGGCCAGCACCAGGGTGTTGCCATTGCTCAGGCGGCGCTGGTCATGATGCTGCTGGGCCGCGCCGCCAGGCGCCTGGTCGCCCCATTGCCAGACCACCTTGCCATCCCAGCCCAGCTCGCCGACGCTCTGGTTGCCCAGGCCGTTGCCGGCCGAGCCGAGTTTGCCGGGGTCCTTTTCGCTCAGCTGCAACAGCACCCGGCCACGCGCGCCGCCCACCAGCTGCGGGTCGATGATCGCCGAAGGAAAGCCGGCCTGGGGCCAGGTTTTCACCTCGTTGCCATTCATGTCGATCAGGTGGGTTTTCTTGTCCGCGCCACTGAAGATCACGTACTGATTGAAGGCCTTGGCCGGGTCGTAACGGGTCACGCCGGTGGGGTAGACGCTGGGGGCGGCGAAGGCCCCGGCACTGAATGACAGCAGCAGGGGCAACACGGGCTTGAGGTTCAACATGGTGGAACTCCTGTTCAGGTCGAACCGCGCCGCGGAACCCGGCGCGGGTTGCAAATGAGGGTGTTCAGAAGTCGTAGCGGCCGGTCACGCCAAGGGTCCGCGGCGTGCCGAGCAAACCTTCGTAGCCGCCATTCCCCCCCGACCACAGCGTGGTGTAGTAGGTCTTGTCGAAGGCGTTTTTCAGCCACAGCGACACGTCCCACTGTCCCTGCTCATAGTTGCCACGTAGCCCGGTGGAGAGGTTGACCACCGCGTAGCTGGGGATCTGGCCGTAGTCGGAATCCTCGACGGTGCCGACGGCCTTGGAGCGGAAGGCGTAGCTGCCGGTGACGTAGGGTTCGAGGCCGTTGTCCAGGTTCCATTGGTATTCGCCGTTGGCGTTGCCGATCCATTTCGAGGCGCCGACCACCTGGTGGCCGCTGAGGTCGCAGGAGGCCGGGGCGCCCGCGCGCAGGCTGACTTCAGGCGGGCATGGCGCATCCTTGTAGGACAGGTAGCGCACGTCGTTGTAGGAGCCGTTGAGGTTGAGGGTCAGGCCACGGATGGGGATCAGCGTGCTTTCGATTTCCACGCCCCGTGAGCGCACCGAGCCGGCGTTGGTCAGGTACTGCACGCGGTTGTTGGCGTCGTAGGCGTTGGTCTGGTAGCCGTTGACCTGGGTCCAGAACAGGTTGGCGTTGAGTTGCAGGCGCTTGTCCCACAGGGTGCTCTTGAAGCCCAGTTCGGCGTTGTTGGCGCGCTCGGTGCCGATCAGCAGCGAGTCGGCGCCAGCGGTGGGCGCCGAGCCGACCGCAAGGTTGACCCCGCCGGACTTCTCGCCGTGGGACAGGGTGGCGTAGCCCAGCAGGTCGTCAGTGAAGCGGTAGCTGAGGTTGAGCAGGCCCGAGGGGCTGGTGCTGTACTGGTTGAGGTCGCCGGAGTCGTAGGCCCCGGCCCGTCCGCGCCGCGCCGTGGCCGCGGCACCGGTCACCGCGGCGCCCCCCACTGGCGCATTGCGGGTCACCCAGGCGCTTTTCTCTTCATAGGTGCCGCGCAGGCCGGCGGTGAAATCCAGGCGCTCGGTGAGGTGCCAGGTGCCCTGGGCGAACAGCGCGAAACTGTCGGTGCGGATATGCCCGTTGCCGATGCTGGTGACGTTGTTCAGGGCGCCGGTGGGCGTGCCGTTCCAGATGTCCGCCTTGGGTCCGTAATAGCTGAAGGATTTGTTATCCAGGTCGGAGCCGAAGTAGTAGGCGCCGAGCACGTAGTCGAAGAACCCGCCCGTGGGCGAGGCCAGGCGGAACTCCTGGGACCACTGTTTATCCTCCACCGAGACCCCGGCGTTATAGCTGGCCGGCACGTTGAGCCCGTCGTCGTTGCGCGGGGTGAAGTCCCACCAGCGGTAAGAGCTGACCGAAGTCAGGGTGAAGTCGCTGGGCAGGGTCCAGTTGGCCTCCAGGGAGGTGCCGCCCTGGAACACCGTGACATGCTGATCGTTGTCCAGGTTGACCTTGCGGTGCGTGCCATCGACCAGGGTGGCGCCGGCCGCAGTGGCCCGCGACTGGTACTGGTTGACGCCATTGATGGTCGGCCCGGTGCTGTACAGCACCCGGGTGCCGGCACTGGAGTCCTCTTCGTTGTAATCGCCGATCCAGCGCAGGTTGAAGTTCTCGTTGGGCTTGAACAGCAGCTGGCCACGAAAGCCCTGGCGCGAGCCGCCGTTGAGGTCATGGCCGTCGTGTTGGTTCTTGATATCGCCGTCGCTGCGGGTGCGATAGGCCGAGAAACGCCCGGCCAGCTCGTCGTTCAGCGGCCCGGAAATAGTGCCCTTCGTCTGGAAGTAGCCGTCCTCGCCCACCGAGGTCTCGATGCTGCGCTCGGGGGTGAAGCTCGGCGCGCGGGTGCTGATGTTGATCACCCCGGCGGTGGTGTTCTTGCCGAACAGCGTGCCCTGGGGACCGCGCAGTACTTCCAGTTGCTCGATGTCCATCAGGTCGAACACCGCCATGCCCGGCCGCCCCAGGTAGACGTTGTCGATGTACAGCCCGACGCTGCCTTCCAGGCCGTCGCTGGCCGGGTTGTTGCCCAGGCCGCGGATCGACACGCTGGACTGGCGCGCGTGCATGTAGGCGACGTTGACGCTCGGCACCAGCTGCTGCAGATCCTGGATGCGATAGACCCGCTGGCTCTCCAGGGCCTGGCCACCGATCACGCTCATCGGCGTCGGCACGTCCTGGGCGCTCTCCTCGCGGCGCCGCGCGGTCACGGTCACGGTTTCCAGCTGGCCGCTGGCGGCGGTCCGGGCGGCATCGGCCTTGGCCGGGGCTTCGGCGGGCGTTTCGGCTTGCGCGGCATAGCCGTGGGACCAGCCGGCGCTACCGGCCAGCAGCAGGGCCAGCGGCAAGCGCTTGAGCCGTCGGGGCGAAGTGGGGGAGGCAAGGTTCAACGGGCTCATGGGCGGCTCCTGGGCAAAAAACAGACTGATCCGTATATTCTTTTAAGTTATTTATTTATGTTTTTAATAAGATTTACGGAATAAGAGATTGCCTTTATAAAGAGTCGACCTAATGCATAGCCAATGCATTTCCCCGATATTTTCAATGTGAAAAATGCATATCGATCTGCGCCAGCTCCGTCACTTCATCGCCCTCGCCGAACAGCGCAGCTTTGTCGCGGCCGCCTTGGCGGTGAACCTGTCGCAATCGGCCTTCAGCCGCAGCATTCAGGCCCTGGAGCACAGCGTCGGCTGTCAGCTGGTGGATCGCGGGCGCAAGGACCTGGCACCGACCAAACAGGGGCTGGTGCTGCTCGAACATGCGCGGAGGCTGGTCAGCGGCGCGCAGCAACTGGCCAACGAGATCAGCCAGTTCAACGGCCTGGAGGCCGGCGAACTGCGCTTCGGTTGCGGGCCGGCGCCAGCGGCAGGCTTGATCCCGCGGGCCATCGGCAGCTTTATCGGGCGTTACCCCAAGGCCCGGGTGCAATTCCAGGTAGATGACTGGCAAACCCTGAGCAAACGCCTGCTCAGCGAAGAGTTCGAATTTTTCGTCGCCGACACCCGGCAATTCGAAGCCAACCCGGATTACCTGACCCAGCGCCTGCGCCCGCGCAAATGGCATTTCTGCTGCCGCGCCGGGCACCCGCTGGCCGAGCAGGAAAGCGTCACCGCCGCCGAGCTGATGAGTTACCCGCTGGCCGCGACCATCCGCCCGCCGAACCTGCGCAAGGTCGTGGTCGATCTCAGCGGCCGGCCGGATTTCGTCCCGAATGTGGAATGCGAGAACAGCTATAGCCTGCTCGGCGTGGTGATGCGCTCGGATGCGATCGGCATCATCGGCGCCTACAGCGATGCGCTGCACAATGCCCGGGGCGAGCTGGTGTGCCTGAAGGTCGAAGGCCTGGCCGACGACCTGGAGGAGTTGTACACCCGCTACGGCATCGTCAGCCGCGCAGGCTATCGGCTGTCGCCGCTGGCCGAGGCGATGATCGAGGAGATCAAGCGCACCGACGCGCTGGATGAGGATCTGTGTTCGCTGGAAAATTTCGCGGTCTGAAACACCGCACCTGTAGCCGCTGCCGCAGGCTGCGATAAGGCCGCAGGCCTTCAGCGATATTGAAATCGCCGCGCCCCTTCGGTGCGATCGCAGCCTTCGGCAGCGGCTACAGGGGTCGCCTTGGCCCATGCACATCACGCATGAAAAGCATGCGCCAAATGCGCTTGTCGGAACGCCCCGCGACAGCGAAAACCCTCACCTGTCTTTCGATCGGTGAAGCCCATGTCCAACCCCATCCAACCCGTGCGCAACGTGCTGTACATCATGTGCGACCAGCTGCGTCGCGATTACCTGTCGTGCTACGGCCACCCCCACCTGCACACGCCGAACATCGACCGCCTGGCCGCCGCCGGCGTGCGCTTCAGCCGCGCCTACACCCAGGGCACCATCTGCGGGCCGTCGCGGATGTCGGCCTACACCGGGCGTTATGTCAGCAGCCACCAGGTGGCGTGGAACGCCGTGCCGCTACCCCTGGAAGAGCTGACCATCGGCGACTACCTGAGCCCCCACGGCATCCGCACCGCGCTGGTGGGCAAGACCCACGCCACGCCCAATCTCGATGCCTTGCAGCGCCTGGCGATCGACCCCGAGAGCCAGCAGGCCGAGGCCCTCAACGAGGTCGGTTTCGAACCCTATCTGCGCCACGACGGGATCTTCCCCGACAGCCCGCTGTTCGACGACAAACGCGAGTCGGCGCCCTACACCCATTACCTGCGCGAACAGGGCTACCAGGGGCGCAACCCCTGGCACGACTGGGCCAACGCCGCCGCAGGTGAACAGGGTGAAATCCTCAGCGGCTGGAAAATGCGCAACGCCCACCTGCCGGCCCGCGTCCCCGAGCAGCATTCGGAGACCGTCTACACCACCGACCGCGCCCTCGACTTCATCCAAGAGCAGGGCGAGCAGCCCTGGTGCCTGCACCTGTCCTATATCAAGCCGCACTGGCCCTATATCGCGCCGGCGCCCTACCACGCGCTGTACACGGCCGAGCAGGTGATCGCCCCGGTGCGCGCCGCCGCCGACGAGGCCAGCGACCACCCGGTGTATGCCGCCTTTCGCCAGCATCAGGAGAGCCAGAACTTCTCCCGCGACGAAGTGCGCCTGAACGTGGTGCCGACCTATATGGGCCTGATCAAGCAGGTGGACGATCAGCTCGGCCGCCTGTTCGATTTCCTGCAAAGCAGCGGGCGCTGGGACGACACCCTGATCGTGTTCACCAGCGACCACGGCGACTTTCTCGGCGATCACTGGCTGGGGGAAAAGGAGTTCCTGCTGGAACCGGCCGTGGGCGTGCCACTGATCGTGCGCGACCCACGGGCGGCGGCGGATATCAGCCGCGGCACGCTGGACGAGCGCCTGGTGGAAACCATCGATGCCCTGCCGACCTTTCTCGACGCCCTGGGGCTGCCCGGCGCCGAACACCGGCTGGAAGGCCGCTCGCTGATCCCACTGTTGCACGGCACGGCGGGCGACTGGCGCCGCTACGCCATCAGCGAATACGACTACGCGTTCCAGGCCCCGGCCCGCGAACGCCTGGCCCAGCCCATCGACCGCTGCCGCATGACCATGGTGCGCAGCGAGCGCTGGAAATACCTGGCCTACGACGGCTTCCGCCCGCAGCTGTTCGACCTCTACAACGACCCCCAGGAACTGCGCGACCTCGGCGCCGACCCGGCCTATGCGGCGGTGCGCGAGGAGCACCTGGGGTATCTGTTCGACTGGCTGCGCGGGCTGAAGCGGCGGACCACCATCAGCCACGAAGAGATCGACCTGCGCGGGCAACGCTTTCGTTATGGCGAACCGGAGGCGGAAAAGGTGGTACAGATCGGGGTGTGGTGAGGACGCCGCTGCGCGGCTGATCGCGAGCAGCTCGCTCCTACAGGGGCACGGCATTGCGCCTTTCTGTAGGAGCGAGCTTGCTCGCGAAAAGTGAGGCGGCGGCTTCGCGGGCTCGATTGCCGGCGAAAAATTTCAAACCCACCGCGCACTCCTGTAGCCGCTGCCGCAGGCTGCGATAAGGCCGCAGGCCTTCGGCGATCCTGAAACCGCCGCGCCCCTTCGGGTCGATCGCAGCCTGCGGCAGCGGCTACAGAGAATCGTGGGCGCCTCTGTCACAGCCCCTTGATGGTCTGGCTACGCTGCCCGTGCACACCCACCGGCACGTCGCCCTTGAGGGTCACGCGGCGGACCACGCGGTCCTGGGTGCCGTAGTCGTCGACCGCGTAATGCTGGGTCGAACGGTTGTCCCAGATCGCCACGTCACCGGCGGTCCAGCGCCAGCGCACGGTGTTTTCCAGACGCGTGACATGGCTTTGCAACAGGTTGAACAGGTGCGCCGAATCGGCCTGGGTGTAGCCCTTGATGCGTTTGACGAAATGCCCGAGCACCAGGCTCTTCTCGCCGCTCACCGGGTGCACGCGCACCAGCGGGTGCTCGGTCTCGTAGACGGTGGAGGTGAACACCTTGCGGTAGCGCTCCAGCTTCTCCACCGACACGTCCGGCTTGGCCCCGGCGTAGTCGTATTCGTTGCTGTGCACCGCCCAGAGCTTGTCCGCCAGCTCGCGCAACTCCGCCGGCAGTTCGTTGTAGGCGGTGGCGGTGTTGGCCCAGACCGTATCGCCACCGGAGGCCGGCGCCACCACCGAACGCAGGATCGAGGCCTTCGGGTAGGCATCGACGAAGGTCACGTCGGTGTGCCAGGAGTTGGCGCGCTGGCCCTCGGCGCCGTCCAGTTCGAGCAGGTAACGGGTGCCGTCGCGCACCGGTACGGTGGGGTGCGCCACCGGCTCGCCGAGCAGGTGGGAGAAGGCTTCCTGGCTCTGGTCGTCGAGGTGAGCCTGGCCACGGAAGAAGATCACCTTGTAGTCCACCAGCGCCTGCTGGATGGCTTCGACCGTGGCGGCGTCCAGCTCGCCGGAGAGTTGCACGCCACGGATCTCGGCGCCGATACGGCCGGCCACCGGGTGGATCTCAAGCGCATGAACAGCGGGTTTAACGGCTAGTGCGGCATTGCTCATCGGGTAGACCCTCGTCTGACTGCTTACGGTTGAGCGGCAGCGAAACAACGCTCTATCTATATTCACTTTAGATCTAATAGATATTCACATGCTTCGTTGACGGAATAAGAGCTTGCATTTAAAACCTCATTCCTCACTCGTCGCAAATGCCTTCGGGCTATTTTTCGGATGCCGGGAAAGCATATGGATCTTCGCCAATTGCGTTACTTCATCGCCCTCAACGAACACCGCAGTTTTGTCCGCGCGGCCGACGCCATGGGCATCACTCAGCCGGCCTTCAGCCGCAGCATCCAGGGCCTGGAGCAGGAGTTCGGCTGCGTGCTGGTGGACCGTGGCAACAAGGATTTGCGTCCCACCCCGGAAGGCCAGGTGGTGTTGCAGCACGCCCTGAGCCTGGTGCAGGGCGCGGCCTTGCTGAGCAGCGAAGTGACGCAGATGACCAAGCTCGACGCCGGCGAACTGCGCTTCGGTTGCGGTCCGGCGCCGGCGGTGAAACTGGTGCCCGACGCGGTGGCGCAATTCACCGGCATCCACCCCAAGGTGCGCATCTGCCTGGAGGTGGATAACTGGGAAAAACTCAGCCGCAGCCTGAGCCGCGAAGAGATCGAATTCTTTATCGCCGACATCCGCCATTTCGAAGCCGACCCGAACTTCCAGACCCAGCCCCTGACGCCCAAGCGCGGGGTGTTTTTCTGCCGCCCGGGGCACCCGCTGCTGGCCAAGGAAAGCCTGTCGACCAACGACATGTTCGACTACCCGCTGGCCACCACGCTGATCCCGCCGGGAATCCGCAAGCTGCTGGCCAACCTCAGCGGGCGCATCGACTTTTCCCCGACCATCCAGACCGAACATTTCCCGGCGCTGGTGAAGATCGTGCGCCAGTCCAATGCGATTGGCGTGGGCACCGAAGAGGCCTTCGTCGAGGACATCGAACAGGGCTCCCTGGCGCTGCTGCACTGGCGCAACCTGCCGCAGAACATCGAGAGCATGAACGCCCGCTGCGGCATCGTCAGCCGCACGGGATTTCGCCTGTCGCCGGCAGCCCGCAAGATGATCGAAGTGCTGGTGGCGGTGGATCGGCAGCAGGTCAGCATGGCGTCCTAGGA
>NZ_JACNDE010000068.1:0-12467 GCF_017351415.1 Pseudomonas sp. FW305-25
ACCGGTGCAGAAACAGCCAGGTCCATGGCGCACGGCATACATGTTGTTTCAAGCAAGGCAACTTAACCGAACAACTTCACGAATGATTCTTACTACCAAACAAACAACCGTCCCCTTGAGTAAGTCCATACAGTAAATTCGCCCATACAACTCAATAAAGCCCAAACCAACAAGTCACCTATTCAATAGCCAACTAATAGTCAGCCTAAGAATAGTTATTTCAAATCCTGCCTTATCCCCCCTCCCAAAGTATTCCCTTTATAAATTGCCGCGTTTATTTCCTTTGGTTACTTCTCTTGCATATGAAAAAAAGCAATACACTCTATAGCCGAACACCACACCAAAAAATCTTGCACCGCCCCGAGCCCATTGACTAATACCCACAAAAACAGGTCATCACAGTCAATCCACAAGACTGTTCGCAACAGTAAAAACACATTATTCCCAGGCTTTCCCAACGAACCAGAAAAGCGTATTGCAGCCAGCTCGCGCAGTTCACTTGCAAAACTCCAGGCCTTGGCTAAGTTGATGACTAATCGTCATCCAAGTGTTCTCCAACGGGGCAAAAACCAATAAGAACCTTTCGAGGAATTCAATAACCGAACATCTCCCCTGCCTTACAAGCTGAACTGACACGGAATAAGTCATATCAATCAAGAGGGATGCTTGATGAAGCGCAGCTCGTTGCCTCGTGCCTTCTCGCTGAAGAGTACGACTGAGAATTACTGGCTCTCGTTATTCCTTTTCTCGACCCTCGTGGTCGCCAGCTTCCTGCTGTTCGAACAGCAGATCCAACAACTGCTGAACCATCTGGGCAGCTTGCTACCCACCGACCCCACGCAGCGTTTAGGCCTGGCCCTGCTGCTGGTAGCCCTGCTGACGCTGGATGTGCTGCTGCCAGTACCTTCAAGCCTGGTGGCGCTGCTGGCCGTGGCCGCCCTGGGTGCCATCGGCGGCTACCTGGTGATCTTTATCGGCCTGTGCCTGGGAGCCTGCCTGGGCTACTGGCTGGGGGCAGGCTACTTTCGCCTGCTCTCCAACTGGCTCGGTCTCAGAAACTGGCAACCCGGGCAACTGGCCTATCGCCTCAGTACCTTGTCGCTGGTCTGCCTGCGTGGTGTGCCAGTGCTGGCCGAGACCTCGGTGCTGGCCGCCGGCATGCAGCGCTACCCACAGCGCCAGTTCCTGCTGGTCACCACCCTGGCCAACGCCGGACTGGCCTTGGCCTACAGCGCCATCGGCAGTCTGCTGGTAGAGCAGAATGCCCTGCTGGCGACCATTCTCGCCAGCATGGTCCTGCCGGGTCTGTTCCTGGGCGGCCGCAGCCTGCTCAAGTCACCCGTCGCGCAGCCGCAGGGTGATCGAGCGCGCTCCCTGGAGGGTCGCTTCGAGGTGAGCTACCACTATCCGGTACTGTTCACCGACCACATCTTCCAGGCGGACAATGCCTGCCTGCACCAGCAACTCACCCGGCAGCATCCGGGGCGGACCACCGTGCTGGTGTTTGTCGACGAGCAACTGCTGCAGTGCTCCCCACAATTGCCACAGCAGATCAGCGATTACTTCAGCGCCCATACCGCCGACCTGCATCTGCAGGCCGCGCCGATCGCGGTGCCGGCGGGGGAACTGAGCAAAACCCCGGAAGTGCTCCAGCAGTTGTATGCGCACATGCTGCAGCATGGCCTGGACCGGCACTGCTATGTGCTGGCCCTGGGCGGCGGAGCGGTACTGGACGCCGTGGGCTACGCCTGCGCCACCTTCCACCGGGGCATGCGCCTGGTCCGCATCCCGACCACGGTGCTGGCCCAGAACGATGCCGGCATCGGGGTGAAAAACGGCATCAACGCCTTCGCCCAGAAGAACCTGCTGGGGGCGTTCTACCCCGCCACGGCAGTGATCAACGACTTCCAGCTGCTGCTCAGCCTGTCGCACCGGGACCAGATCGCCGGCCTCGCCGAGGCGGTGAAAGTCGCGGTGATCAAGGATCATGCGTTCTTCCAGTGGATGGAGCAGCAGGTCGAGGCCCTGGCCAGCTTCGAGCACAGCGCCAGCCGTTATGCCATCCGCCGCTGCGCCGAGTTGCACCTGGGCCATATCAATGGTGCCGGCGACCCCTTTGAACGGGGCAACGGCCGGCCTCTGGATTACGGCCACTGGGCCGCCCACAAGCTGGAAAACCTCAGTCGGCACCGCTTGCGCCATGGTGAGGCGGTGGCCGTGGGCATGGCTCTGGATGCGCTCTACGCCAACGCCATCGGCCTGCTGTCCGATGGGGAAACCCAGCGCCTGCTGCACGTGCTGGACAAGCTCGGCTTCAACCTGTGCCCCGCGGAACTGCGGCTGAAAGACGCCCAGGGTGGCTCTCTGGTGCTGCAAGGGCTGGAAGAGTTCCGCCAGCACCTGGGGGGGCAGTTGTCGATCCCGATGCTCAACCGCCTGGGCCAGTCCATCGATGTGCACCACATCGAACTGCCAGTGATGGAACAAGCCCTGTTGCGCCTGGCCAGCTTCGGCAGAGCGGACTTCGCCTGGAGCGAGGGCTGCGCGCAATGACGCCTTCAGCGCTGAGCACCTGGCTGACACTGGGGCGGGTCTCCAACCTGCCGACGGTGTGGACCAACACCCTGGCCGCCGCCCTGCTGGCCAGCAGCGCCACCGCCCTGGCGCCGCCCTCGTCGCTGGTCTGGACCCTGCTGCTGCTGGTGCTCTCGGCGCTCTACCTGGCGGGCATGCTGCTCAACGACCTGCTGGATGCCGACTGGGATCAGCGGCACCAGAACCCGCGCCCCATTGTCCTCGGCCTGGTCAGTCGCACTCAGGTGAGCCTGGCCACCACCGCCCTGCTGCTGTTGGCGTTGCTGTCGCTGCTGGGGCTCAGCCAGTTGATCGCCCAGCCTCGCTGGCTGCTGGCCAGCGCCGGATTGTTGCTGCTGTTCATCCTGGCCTACAACCTGCTGCACAAAAAACACCCCCACAGCGTCTGGCTCATGGGCGGCTGCCGCTCGGCCCTGTACCTGACCGCCGCCGCCAGCCTGGCCATGCCACCGCAACCGTTGTGGTTGTGCGCCGCGTTGCTGGGCGCCTACATCGCCGGCCTGACTTACCTGGCCCGGCTGGAACATAAGAACCAGCTGCTCGGCCGCCTGCCGCTGCTGCTGATGCTCAGCCCGCTGGCCCTGGTCGCTTATGCCGACAACGGCGTGTTCTGGCTGGTACTGCTGCTGTGGCTGGGCTGGTTGGGCTGGCACTACCGGCGCCATCTGGCCAACCCGCGGCAGCGGCAGATCCGTGCCTTTATCGGTGCCGGCCTGGCCGCCCTGCCACTGTTCGATGCCCTGGTACTGGCCCTGGCCAACCAACCCCTGGGCAGCCTGCTGTGCGTACTGGTGTTTTTCCTGCTTCCCCACCTTCAACGCTGGATCAAGCCGACATGAGCATGGACGTCATTGCCCCATCCTCGAATGCGCTCGCCCCCCGCCATGCCGCCTTCGCCGAACGGCGCCGGCAGCTCGACGGACAGCTCGCCCCCGACACCCGCCGCTGGTGGCAAGAGGCCCTGGAACAACTGGCCCGGAAGCCGTCGGCCAATACCCTGATGCTGCTCAGCAGCCAGTGCAAACGCCGCCTCGGCGACAGCCTGGTACCCGACAGCCAAGGCTGGACCCGGAGCCAGCTGGCCCGCGCGCTGTTGCTGGCGCAGCTTCTGCAACAGCAGGCCAGCGCCGATCGGTTGCCCTTGTTGCGCCAGCTGTTCCTCTGGGCCGACGACTCGGAAAAGAGCGCCCTGCTCAAGGCCCTGGACGACCTGGATAGCCAAGGCCACAGCCTCGACCTGGCGCTGCAGGCGGGGCGCACCAATAACCGCGAGGTGTTCGCCGCCATCGCCCTGGACAACCCCTTCCCGGCCCGCCACTACAACGACCGGGCCTTCAATCAACTGGTGCTCAAGAGCCTGGGCATGGGCCTGGACAGCCGCCGGATCAACGGCCTGGCCCAGCGGCGCAGCGTCGATCTCAACCAGCTGGCGCTGGACCTGATGGAGGAGCAATTGGCGGCGCAGCGCAACGTTTCCGACGGGTTGCCCCAGGCCATCGCCTTCGAGTTGTTGAGCCCAGCCCAGCGTCTGCGTCTGCGCGACCTGTGCCAGCAGCGACGACTGCCGCCGCACTGGCTCGAACACCTTACGGCCGACGCCTGAACAAGCCAGGTGTCACCACGGTTTTCTACAACCACATAAGGGACTCACCATGCTGAAGTACTTCGACCCGCATATTCATATGGTCAGCCGCACCACCGACGACTATCAGAACATGGCCGCCGCTGGCATCACCGGGGTGATCGAGCCGGCTTTCTGGCAAGGCCAGGCGCGCACCAGCGTCGGCAGCTTCATCGACTACTTCGATACCCTGCTGGGCTGGGAACGCTTTCGCGCCAGCATGTTCGGCATCCACCACTTTTGCACCATCGGCCTCAACCCCAAGGAGGCCAATGACCTGTCGCTGGCCAACGAGGTGCTGGAGATCCTGCCGCGCTATCTGGTCAAGGACGGCGTCGTGGCGGTAGGGGAAATCGGCTACGACGACATCACCCCGGAGGAAGACCGCTTTCTCGCCGCGCAACTGGAACTGGCCAAGCAGTTCAACCTGCCGGTGCTGGTGCACACCCCTCACCGCGACAAGATCGGCGGCACCAAGCGCACCCTGGCAGTGATCCGCGAAGTGGGCATCGCCGAACATCTGGTGATCATCGATCACCTCAACGAACTGACCCTGCCCCTGGTGCTCGACAGCGACTGCTGGCGCGGGCACTCCATCTACCCCAACACCAAGATGTCGGAGCAGCGCATGGTGGCCCTGCTCAAGGAGTACGGCACCGAGAAAATGGTGGTCAACAGCGCCGCCGACTGGGGCATCAGCGATCCGCTCAAGGTGCCCAAGACCGGACAGGCCATGCTCGCCGCCGGCTTCAGCGAAGCCCAGGTAGAGCAGGTGCTGTTCCACAACCCGGTGGATTTCTTCGCCCAGAGCGGGCAGCTGGACAAGCAGTGGGTGAGTGCCCCGCTGCCCATCGACCAGCGTCGTCAGTGGCAGGACAACTCCGCCCTGCGCGGCCAGGAACCGGTGGTCAAATGAGCACTCGTCGGGGCTGGAGCGCCGCCCGGATCGGCTATTGCAGCAACGTGCACCCAGCCCCCGACCTGGCCACGCTGAGCGCCTCGATCGAGACGCACTTCCAGGGCGTGCGCCAGCAACGCGGCCTGCCCGAACAGGACAGCGGGTTGTGGATCAGCGCCCAGGCGGCAGCCGAGCTGCAACAGCCGCAGGCCCTCATGGGATTTCTCAGGCTGTTGCAGCACAGCGGGCTGCGCCTGACTTCGCTCAATGGCTTTCCCTACGGCCAGTTCCACCAGGGTGCGGTGAAAGCCGAAGTCTATCTGCCCAACTGGGCCGATCCGCAGCGCCTGGAGTACAGCCTGCAACTGGCGCGGATCCTGGCCGCGGCCCTGCCGCAGGATTGCCCCAAAGGGGTGATTTCCAGCGTGCCGCTGGGGTATGCCGCCACCTGGAGCCTGGCCCACCGGCAACGGGCCGAGCAACAGCTGCGCCAGCTGACCCAGGCCCTGGCCAGGCTGCGCCGGGAGACCGGCAAGCAGATCCTGTTCTGCCTGGAAATGGAGCCCGACTGCGTGCTGGAGCACACCGACCAGGCCATCGAATTCTTCCGCCGCTGGCAAGCCACGGATCCCCATCATGAACATCTGGCCCTGTGCTTCGATGTCTGCCATCAAGCAGTGGTCTTCGAGCATTGCCATGACGCCCTGGAGCGGCTGCGCCAGGCCGGTGTGCCGGTGGGCAAGATCCAGCTCTCCAATGCCCTGATCTGCCGCCTGCCGGAAGCGGACCCGCTGCGGCGCCAGCAGGTGCTGACGGCCCTGGGGGACTTTGTCGAGGCCACCTACCTGCATCAGGTCAAAGCCCGGGACCACCAGGGCCGCCTGCTGGCCTGGCCGGACCTGCCCGCCGCACTGCAGGCCGGCGAGCTGGCGTCCTGCCCCGAGCTGCGCATTCATTTCCATGTGCCGCTATTCAGCGAGCAGTTGTTGCTGCCCGAACTCAGCGGCAGCCAGAGCGCGCTGTTGCAGACCTTCGATTACCTGGCGGAGCACCCGGAAGTGCACCCGGTACTGGAGGTGGAAACCTACAGCTGGAACGTGCTGCCCGCTCCGCTGCGGCCACAGACCGAACAGGCGCTGCTCCAGGGCATCGTTGCCGAGTTGCGCTGGGTCGAAGGGCAATTACGCGAGCGGCAACTGCTGAGCGCCCCATCCCCCGCGCAGGAGGCCTGCCCCCATGGCGTCTGAAACGAGCTGCCCACCGCTGTTGCTGATCAATGTGGTCGGGTTGACGCCGAGCCTGCTGGGCGAGGCCACGCCACGGATCAATGCCCTGCTGCGCAACGCCGCGATGACCAGCCTGCAACCGGTGTTCCCGGCCGTGACCTCGACCGTGCAGGCCTCGCTGCTGACCGGCCTGACGCCCGCGGAACACGGCATCGTCGGCAACGGCTGGTACTTTCGCGACCAGGCCGAAGTGCGCTTCTGGCTGCAATCCAACGCCCTGGTCCAGGGGGAAAAGGTCTGGCAGACCCTCAAGCGCCAGCGCCCCGACTTTCGCTGCAGCCAGTTGTTCTGGTGGTTCAACATGCACGCAGAGGTGGATGCGGCCATCACTCCACGCCCCCATTACCCGGCCGATGGGCGCAAGGTGTTCGGGCTCTATTCGACGCCCGCCAGCCTGCACCAGACCCTCGAGCGGCAGATCGGCGAGTTTCCCTTCCCCGGTTTCTGGGGCCCCGCGGCGGGCATCGCCTCCAGCCGCTGGATCGTCGATTGCGCCATGGCCGAGTTCCAGCTCAACCGACCCGACCTGCAACTGATCTACCTGCCGCACCTGGATTACAGCCTGCAACGCCTGGGGCCCCAAGACCCGTCGATCGCCGACGAGGTCCGCGCCATCGACCAGCAGGTGGGGCGCCTGCTGAGCTTCGCCCAAGCCCAGGGCGCCAGGGTGATGCTGCTCTCCGAATACGGCATCGAGGCGGTCCGGCAATCGGTGTCGATCAACCGCCTGCTGCGCCGTGAAGGATGGCTGCAGGTCCGCCAGTCGCTGAGCTGGGAATTGCTCGACCCTGGCGCCAGCGCCGCCTTCGCCGTGGTGGACCATCAGATCGCCCATGTCTACGTGAAACGCGCCGAGGACGTGTCCCGGGTCAAGGCGCTATTGCAGCGCCAGCCGGGCATCGAGCAGGTGCTGGACAAGCCCGCGCAACGGGACTGGCAACTGGACCACGAGCGCAGCGGCGAACTGGTGGCGGTGGCCGCGGCCGGCTACTGGTTCGATTACCGCTACTGGCTCGACGACTGCCTGGCCCCCGACTTCGCCCGCACCGTGGACATCCACCGCAAGCCGGGCTACGACCCGCTGGAACTGTTCATCGATCCGGCCATCCGCTTTCCGAAACTGCGAGCGGCGCGGCGCCTGCTGCAGAAAAAACTCGGCTTTCGCTACTACATGGACCTGATCCCCCTGGATACCCGGCTGGTCCGCGGCAGCCATGGACGCTTGCCGGCCAGCCGCGCGACCGCTCCGCTGCTGATCACCAATTGCGGTCTGTCGTTGCCGGACCAGCTTCCGGCCACGGCAGTCAAGCAACTGCTCCTGCAGTACTTCCTGGAGCGCCCTCACCACGACCCGGCCAATGCCAAGGAGCTTCCATGCGGCGAGCCATCTCTATAACAGTTCTGAGTGCCGTGGCCGGTTTGGCCCAGGCCCAGAGCGCCAGCCCTTACGACTGCAGCAATTTCTTCACCTACGGGACCGACGTCGAGAAGACCCGCAGCGACTTCCTCGCCAGTCCCGAGACCCAGGCCTGGAACTGGTTCGTCTGCCTCAACCAGCCGTCCGCCCAGGGCAGCCCCAACCGGGTCTGGGAAGGGCTCAAGCCCTCGAGTCAGGTGTTCCTGCCCAATGGTGCCCCGCCCCAGCCCTACCTGCCGGAGCAGCCCGCGCCCGACGCAGTCCTGGAACAGGCCCGGCAACTGGGGATGAACCTCGACCGGACCTTCCATGACCTGGACAGCACGCTACAGGTGGACGGGCTGCCCCTGCTGATGGGCGGCCAGGTACCGGAAGCGCAACGGGGCCAGCCGGTGCGTTTTCTCTTGCAGATGGGCCAGGGCACCTTCGACTACATCGTGCAGAAACAGGTCTACAACATGAACGGTCAGTACGCGCTGACCAGCGACCTGAAATTTCCCGAGACCTCCTGGGAGGTAAAAACCTCGTGGATCTGGATCGGCACCGATGCCACGTTCAAGCAACAGCTGGAAAACGACGGCTACTACATCATCCAGGCCTACTACCCCCACCAGAACCAGTATCAGGTCGGCTATGCCGCGCTCAGCGGCATGCACGTGATCAACAAGCTGAGTCCCAAGTGGATCTGGACCACCTTCGAGAACGTCAACAACCACAAGTACACCGTGACCAACGCCGTGCCGGCCACCCCGATGACCAACACCACCGGGCCGACGCCCCCCTCCATACCAGTCAACAGCAGCTTCCAGGGCAACTACCCCTACCTCTCGAAGTACGAGTTGATCGGGGTCGAATTCCAACCCGTGACCCAGGTGCTGGCCAATTCGCAACTGGAGTCGGCCTTCCAGGACACCTCATCGTGCCTGGCCTGCCACGGTACCGCGGCCTACTCGAAACAGAAGGGTTACTTCAATTTCGCGATGAAAGAGGACGGCGGGATCGTCTACCCCACCACCCCGCTGCCGGATTCGGACTTCGCCGATTACAACAAACTGGACTTTGTCTGGTCGCTTAAACGCGCCCAGTGGCAACGCTAAGGAGCCTGACATGAGCGTATTGAACTTCCCCCGCATCTACCTCAACGGCCATATGTTCTGGAACCCGCCAACGGCCAACAACAACGATGCACTGCCGCTCTATGACGCGGTCAGGATGGACCTCAACTGGCAGTTCCTGAACTCCTACGACATCAATCCCCAGAACGCTCCCGAAGCGCTGATGCCCTGGACCATCCGGCCGTTGTCCAGAACCCAGGTGCCTCACTATGTATTGCAGGTGCCGACCAATGCCTCGAACTTCCGCACCCCGTTCATGCCCGCCGAATGGGACCTGTTCGGCGACAATGCCTGCGGCACCGTGAGCTACAAGGACACCCAGTCAACGATCATTGG
The DNA here is from genome assembly GCF_017351415.1 of Pseudomonas sp. FW305-25. NCBI lineage: Bacteria > Pseudomonadati > Pseudomonadota > Gammaproteobacteria > Pseudomonadales > Pseudomonadaceae > Pseudomonas > Pseudomonas sp. FW305-25. The sequence continues at coordinate 9,269 of NZ_JACNDE010000068.1, forward strand.
TGGCGAGCTCCAGGCCAATACCTACATCGACCGGGACCCGCTGGTCAGCAAGAGCTTTCAGTTGCTCGGCAACCCCTTTGGCAGCCAGGCGCCCACGCCCGCACGCTTCGTCGATATCAGCCCCTGGCAGAACACCTTCACCGCGCTGTATTTCGACAAGCTGGTGCTGGGCGACGCCCAGTGCGGCCTGACCCTCAACCGCCAGTACCGGATGCTCGACCGCTTCCTGAACTTCAACTGGGCATCCACCTTCGGCGGCCTGAGCTATGTGACGACCACCTGGCAGACCTGCTTTGCGAGGGAAAACCTGGACTGGGCCGTCGGCGATTCGCTCCTGCTGCAACAGCTCCAGCAGCAGATGATCGAGCAAGGCGCCAAGGGGCTGATGTTCCGCTTCTCCACCTACCTGACCTACTACGACAAGAACGGCGTGTTCAACGACTTCCCGCCGGTCAATACCCATTCCAGCAACCCCGAGGACGTGGCCCAGGTGCAGCGGATGTATGAGCAGGGGCTGAACAACGTCGCCGATATTTTCTACAACCCGGCCTACAGCAGCACGGCGGGTACCCTGGGCCTGTGGTTCGACGACGAATTCCCCACCGCCCCGGCTGGCCGGCGCCTGGTCCCGGCGGAGCCGGTGCCGGTCTACAAGACCACGCCTGGCGATATGCAAGACACCAAGGCCACGCTGGGCGTGATCCCTGTCCAGATCACCGGCGACACCCTGTCGCTGGATCTGTCCAATGGCATTCCGTTCTATCCGGTCGATCCCAAGGCCCCCATCGCGGTGGCCGAGAAATTCAATGCCGGCATCCTCCACCTGGGAGTGCGCCAGGAAGACCGGTTCATCTCCGCCGTCATGATCACCTACCCCCTGTACCGTCAGTCGGCCTTCAACCAGCGCTCAGGCATTCTCGACGTGCCCCTGACTGTCGAGCAAAAGAACCTGCTCGAGAGCGGCCCCCTGGAACTGCAAAAACTACTGGCAAGCGCCGAACCGGTGATCGCCGCCACCCAGCGGCAGTGGACCGCCGAAGTGGTCGAGAGTGGAGGCTTCATCGATGTTGGCGACCACAAGACGCTGACGATCATGGTGCAGAAGGACGGCAAGCCCGCGCCGGAGGGCACCGAACTGCTGGTCGCCGAATACGGCAACGCCTATATGGTGACCACCAGCGACTATTACCTGGCATTCAGCAACGAAGCCGACTTCACCCTGTTCTACGATTACCCGGAAGAACCTACGCTGAACCGCTCCAACCGGCCGCAGTTCATCGACACGCCGGTGGCTGTCAGCTATCTGGCCACTGGCAGCGGCCGCCGGCTCACGGACAGGCGCACGGTCGTCACCTCCAATACCGTGCCGGAGGGAGAACCGGTCGGTTATCAGCAGTTCCTCGACCAACCCATTACCGTCAACCTGCGCCCCTGCCTGGTTTTCGACAATGCCATCGCCCAGACCGGAACCCTGCGCGACGAAACGGCTACCAGCAGCGTCAACTACAGCATCGCCAGGATCCGCACCGACGCCAGCGGTGTCGCCCGACTGGGAATCAGGGCAGAGGCACCGGGTTTCCCTACCCTGCGTTTCTTCCTGCCCGAAGGCGGCAAGATGCCCGCCGTGCCCTTTAGCTTCAACTACTCCGAGGCCTACACCGACTGCCTCGCGCCTTTGCGGGTGCTGCCGCTGGAGCCGAAGCTGCAGCAGGACTTCATCGACTACTGGAACACCATCTACCGGGACCTGAACGCCAGCCAGCTGATGTGGAACAACTTCATCTACCCGCAGATCCTGCAGCCCTTCTATTACCTGTACCCGATCATGAACAAGTTCATGCCGCTCAACTCCCAGCAGCGCGTGGAAGGCGCCATCGACCAGTTGATCGTGCTGATCAGCAAGGAGTACCAGGAAGAAAGCACGCTCTCGATGCCCATCACCCGTGACATGTCGCAGAGCCGGCGGGCCGTGCTGGAGCTTTGGGCCAACGCCCTGGTGAAACACAATTACCCGCCGATGCCCCTGAGCATGAAGGACTTCCCCCCCTGCTGACAGGAGCCCCGTACCGGGAACACCGGGTGACACAGCGTCACCCGGCACTTCACAGGAGTGCCGCCATGAACGTCCGTCTCTTGCGCCGCCTGTTGCCATTGCTCCTGCTGTTCTGTCCCTGGGCTTTCGCCGGGCAGGACAGCAGCGAACCCTGGCAGCCGCCGCTATGGACCGACCCAACGCCAACTGGAGAGAACCGATGACAGCTCCCCTACGGATTCCCCCCCGGCCCCGTGAAGACTTGCGTGCGCACACGGTCATTCGCGAGAACCTGCTCAACCCCCGGGGCCTCTGTCTGCAAGCCGATGGCAGCCTGCTGCTGGCCGAAGCCGGCTCCGGGCGGCCGGACCAGCCGTTCAGTGGGCGCATCAGCCGGCTGCGCCCCGACCCGCGCCGGACGGGTGCCTACCTGATGCCCGAAACGCTGGCCCATGGCTTTCGCTCCATGAACATGCAGGCACGCATGCTGCGCGACGAAATCCTGGGGCTGTCGGATATCGCCTGCGGCGCGGGGCGTTGCCTGGCCAGCCTGACCGACTACGTCGAAGGCTCGAAAGTCCTGGACCTGGCCTGTAGCCCTCCCGAGCCTCTGTTTCACAGCCGCGGCAACCTCAACGCCCTGTGCTATCACCCCACGCGCCATCGCTGGCTGGCAGTCAAACCCGATAGCAACCAACTGGTGGAGTTCAGCGGCACCGGCGAGGAGCGGGTCCTGGTCGAGCTGCCCGACCTGGGCCAGGATCAGGATGCGGTGCCCGTTACCCTGGTCTACGAACCGAGCACCGGCGCCATGCTGATCAGCCTGTTTTCCGGCGAGTTGCACCAGGACCCGAGCCGCCGGGGCATCGACTTCGCCGACCAGGCCGGCCAGGTGATCCGGGTCTGGCCGGAAAGCGGCCACAGCGAAGTCCTGATCGAAGGCCTACAACTGCCCACCGGCCTGGCACTGACCCCAACGGGACAGCTGCTGGTGCTGGAACTCTGCGACCGTCTGCTGCAACCGCTACTCACGGACTGGGACGGCGAATGCCTGCACGGCGGCTTCGCCCGCTTCAGCGGCCGCCTGCTGTGCTGCAACCTGCCGACAAGAGAAGTGAGTATCCTCGCCCAGGGCCTGGATACCCCGTCCAACCTGTGCCTGGTACC
>NZ_JACNDE010000069.1:0-11611 GCF_017351415.1 Pseudomonas sp. FW305-25
GCCGGCATCAGGCGGAATGACTGATGCCCTGGGCTGAAAAAAATGCCCGTATCGCGCGATACGGGCATTTTCCATGGGCCTCCACCTGATCCAGGCGGGGCCGGCCGGGAGGCCAGCGGTATTCAGGGGCGGGGGCAAGGCTTACTTGGCGGACTTTCGCACACTGGACGAGCGCCAGGCCTTTTCTTCCCCGGGATGCTGCACGGTCAGGTAGGCCCTCACGCCCAGTCCCGCCAGACAAAAGACCATGCCTGCGATGAATTGAAATGTAGTCATGACATGCCTCCAAAACAATCAACAGGAGACCATCTCATTTAAGCGCTGCCTGGGCCAGCCGGAGTTGTTACAGGTTGTCTAAGGACGAGCTCATCCGGCTGATGCAGAAGGGCATAACGGCAACGGTGCCGGTTCGTGGTTCAACTGGTCGGCACGCGGGCCGGTTCCGCGGTGGCGACCTTCGCCGGCCGAGCATGCAACAAAGTGTTCAGGGCCTGGCGGTAGCGCTCGCCGGCCAGGCGCATGCTGTTGTTGTGAGTGGCTCCGGGAACCAGCAGCAGTTGCTTGGGCTGTCGCGCGGCGTCGAACAATTGCTGGCTGAAGCGCGCCGGCACGTAGCGGTCGTCCAGGCCGTGGACGATCAGCAGCGGCATGCCGATATGGGCGATCTTGTCGAGGGAGTCGAACTTCTGCGACAGCAGCCAGCGCACCGGCAGCGAGGTATTGCCCAGCTCGGCGGCGATAGCGGCCAGGGAGGTGAACGAGGATTCGACGATCAAGCCGCGGGCTGGAATCGGCGCGCCGTCGCTGGCCGCCTGTTGCCCCAGTTGCGCGGCCAGTTCCACCGCCACCGCGCCGCCCAGGGAATGGCCGTAGATCAGGCGTTTGCCGGCGTCGGGTTGCAGCCTTTGCAATTGCTCCCAGGCGATCCGCGCGTCCTCATAGACGCTGGTTTCCGACGGTGGCTCGCCCAGGCTCTGGCCGAAGCCGCGATAGTCGATGGCCAGCACCGAGAACCCCAGGGCGTGCAGTTGCTCGATGCGGAACAGCTGCCCGGTGAGGTTCCAGCGCACCCCATGCAGATAAAGGACGGCCGGCGCATCGGCCCGCTGGGCCGGCCACCACCAGGCATGAATGTTCTGCTCGGGCTTGAGGCTGTCGCCCTTGAACTCCAGTTCGCGTACTCCGGCCGGCAGGCCGCGATACCAACTGGCATTGCCCGGCTCGACGCGAAACACCAGTTCGCGTTCCTTGTGTTCCAGCACCTGGCAGCCCACCGGCAGGCCTATCAACAGCGCAGCCATGCCGAGCAACGACCACCAGCGAGGTCGCCAGCGCGAGAAGAATGAGGAGGACATGGGCTGTGGCACCGCGCACGGATAAAAACCGCGTTTTAGCAGATGTCCCACCGGCACAGTAATCATTTCGCCAATCGGTGGCCGGGGATGCTTTACAAAATGTGGCGGCCGATCCCGGGGCAGGGCGTTGAAAGATAAGGTCACAGCCCTTGAGGCGGATTGTCAGTCCATTGATGAAAAGCTGAGCATCTGCCTTCAGGGTTTTGATTTATTGGATCCATTATTTCTGGGTCCTGTAGCCATTCACGGCCACAGGATCCTCAATAGCCTGTGCCTTTTGAGTCTGGTCGATAATCGCCCGCAAATATCAGTCAATGACTGTTTGATTAAGTCATTGATTTTCATCTTTTAAATAAAAATACCTGAGCATTTCTCCAGGTATTTCAGCCAATTTTCCATGGATTCCCTGGATTTCACCTCTTGTTAATGGATCCATTGGATGGTTGATTAGCCACCTGGCGATGGCGGGCCCCTCCCGACCGTCCCCCGATAAAAACTACAAGAAGGGTCTCGTCATGAATGGCTTATCAAGGGCGCGGAACCGCCTGGGTTCCGTCCGCCGTCTGTCTGTGTGCACGCCGCTGTTTTCCCTCTCGCCGTCGCCGGTAGGCGGCGTGGAGGTGCGTTCATGACGCTCGACCTGAAGAGCCGCGTGGACAGCGGCCCGATGAGTTCCTTCCAATGCCTGGCCATCGGCATCTGCATGGTCTTGAACATGATCGACGGTTTCGACGTGCTGGTGATGGCCTTCACCGCGGCCTCGGTGTCGGCCGAGTGGGGCCTGAACGGGGCGCAGGTCGGTCTGCTGCTCAGCGCCGGGCTGTTCGGCATGGCGGCGGGTTCGCTGTTTATCGCGCCCTGGGCAGATCGGTTTGGCAGGCGGCCATTGATCCTGTTCTGCCTGGCGCTGTCCGGGCTCGGCATGCTGCTCTCGGCCCTGAGCCAGACTCCCCTGCAACTGGCGCTGCTGCGCGGCCTGACGGGCCTCGGTATCGGCGGCATCCTGGCCAGCAGCAACGTGATCGCCAGCGAGTATTCGAGCAAGCGCTGGCGCGGCCTGGCGGTCAGCCTGCAATCCACCGGTTATGCCCTGGGCGCCACCCTGGGCGGGCTGTTGGCGGTGTGGTTATTGGGCCATTGGGGCTGGCGCTCGGTGTTCCTGTTCGGCGGCGCGGTGACCTGGCTGGTGATTCCCCTGGTGCTGCTGTGGCTGCCCGAATCCCTGGACTTCCTGCTTGCCCGCCGCCCGGCCAATGCTCTGGTGCGGATCAATCGCCTGGCACGGCGCCTGGAGCAGCCTGAGCTTGAACATTTGCCGCCAGAGGTGCCCAGGCAAGCCGGCGCGCCCAGTGGTTTCGGCCAGTTGCTGGCGCCGGCCATGCGCCGCACCACCTTGCTGATCTGGCTGCTGTTTTTCCTGGTGATGTTCGGCTTCTACTTCGTCATGAGCTGGACCCCGAAACTGCTGGTGGCCGCCGGGCTGTCGGCGCAGCAGGGGATCACCGGCGGGGTGCTGCTCAGCGTTGGCGGGATCTTCGGCGCGGCGCTGGTCGGCGGCCTGGCCTCGCGCTGGCCCCTGGGCCGGGTGCTGGCGCTGTTCATGCTGATCACCGCCGGCCTGCTGGTGCTGTTTGTCGGCTCGGCCTCGTCGATCGCCGCGGCGCTCGGCCTGGGGCTGCTGATCGGGCTGTTTGCCAACGGCTGCGTGGCCGGCCTCTACGCGCTGTCGCCGGTGGTCTACGACGCCTCGGTGCGCGCCACGGGCGTCGGCTGGGGCATCGGCATCGGCCGCATCGGCGCGATTCTTTCACCGACCGTGGCCGGCTTCCTGCTGGATGGCGGCTGGCAGCCGCTGCATCTGTACGGGGTGTTTGCCAGCGTGTTCGTGATCGCCGCCGGCTGCCTGTTGCTGCTCAAGCCGGCCCGGGCCCAGGCGCAGCCGGCGATGGCCAGCGTCTAGCCCTGGCCCTGGCCGCTGATGATGGCGTCGGCGATGGTGTCGCAGAACCAGCGCAGGGCGGCGGAGCTGTCGCTGTTGGGGTGCCAGTTCAGGGACACGGCGAACTCGGCCACCGGGAACGGCAGTTCGAGCATCTTCAGCTCGCCCTCGTGGATGAACAGCCGGGCGATCTGCGCCGGCAGCACCGCCAGCAGGTCGGTGCCGGGAATGATTTTCGGCAGCACCGAGAAGTGCGGCACATGCAGGCTGATGCGCCGTTCCACGTGCATGTTTTTCAGCACGTCTTCGACATTGCCGTGGCCGCTGGTGCGGGTCACGGCGACGTGCCGTTCGGCGAGGAACTGTTCGAGGCTCAGCTGCTGGTCGATGCGCGGATGGCCGGTGCTCAGCAGGCATACATAACGCTCATGCATCAGCACCCGGCTGCGCACGCCGGGGACCGGCTGGCGGCAGATCGCGGCATCGACCTTGCCGCTGGCCAGCCACTCGCCGACCTGGTCCACCTGCAGCGGCAGGACCTCGACTTCGGCCAGCGGCGCGTCCTGGTTCAGGCGCGCCAGGATCAGCGGCAGGAAGCCGATTTCGCCGAGGTCGGAGAGGGCGATGCGAAAGCGCCGCTCAGTGCTCGCCGGGTCGAACTGGCGGCAGCTCTGCACGGCGCTTTCGATGCGGCTCAGGGACTCGCGCAAGGGGCCGTACAGCTGCTCGGCGACAAAGGTCGGCTGGATGCCGTCGCGGGTGCGGCTGAACAGCGCGTCGTCGAACAGCTCGCGCAGGCGCGCCAGGCCATAGCTGACCGAGGGCTGGGTGACGAACAGACGCTCGGCCGCCAGGGTCACGCTGCGGGCTTCGTAAAGGGTGACGAAGGTGCGGATCAGGTTCAGATCGATGTGGCTCATACCGCCTCTGCTGCCGTTATGAACATAGATAGGTTTTATTTTTGATAGAGATAGTATCGATTTGATCAATTTCGTAGCGGCTGCAAGAGTAACCCGAAACCTAACAACAAGGGTCCTTATGAAAACCGTTCACTCTGCGTCCTACGAGATTCTTCGCGAGCAAGGCCTGACCACTATCTTCGGCAATCCTGGCTCCAACGAGCTGCCGTTTCTCAAGGGTTTTCCCGAGGACTTCCGCTACATCCTCGGCCTGCACGAAGGCGCGGTGGTCGGCATGGCCGACGGTTACGCCCTGGCCAGCGGCAAGCCGACCTTCGTCAACCTGCATGCCGCCGCCGGCACCGGCAACGGCATGGGCGCGCTGACCAATGCCTGGTACTCCCACAGCCCGCTGGTGATCACCGCCGGCCAGCAGGTGCGCTCGATGGTCGGCGTGGAAGCGATGCTGGCCAATGTCGATGCAGCGCAACTGCCCAAGCCCCTGGTCAAGTGGAGCCATGAGCCGGCCTCGGCCCAGGACGTGCCGCGCACCCTGAGCCAGGCGATCCATATGGCCAGCCTGGCGCCGCGCGGGCCGGTGTATGTGTCGATCCCCTATGACGACTGGGCCTGCGCGGCGCCGGCCGGGGTCGAGCATCTGGCACGGCGCCAGGTGGCCAGCGCCGGCCTGCCTTCGATGGCGCAACTGCAAGGGCTGGCCGAGCGCCTGGCGGCGGCACGTAGCCCGGTGCTGGTGCTCGGCCCGGATGTCGACGGCAGTGGCAGCAACGGGCTGGCGGTGCAACTGGCGGAAAAACTGCGGATGCCGGCCTGGGTCGCGCCTTCCGCTTCGCGCTGCCCGTTCCCCACCCGTCATCCGTGTTTCCGTGGCGTGCTGCCGGCGGCCATCGCCGGGATCAGCCGCTGCCTGGCCGAGCACGATTTGATCCTGGTGGTGGGCGCCCCGGTGTTCCGTTACCACCAATACGCCCCGGGCGATTACCTGCCGGCGGACTGTGAGCTGGTGCACCTGACCTGCGACCCGGGCGAGGCGGCGCGGGCGCCCATGGGCGATGCGCTGGTGGGCGATATCGCCCTGACTCTCGAAGCCCTGGTCGAGGTGCTGGCACAGAGCGAACGGCCGCTGCCGAGTGCCTTGCCGCTGCCGGCGCCGGTGCGCGAGGAGGGCGGCCTGCTGCGCCCGGAAACGGTGTTCGACCTGATCAACCAGCTGGCGCCGCGGGACGCGATCTACGTCAAGGAATCCACCTCCACGGTGAGCGCGTTCTGGCAGCGGGTGGAGATGAGCCAGCCCGGCAGTTATTTCTTTCCCGCCGCCGGCGGCCTGGGCTTCGGCTTGCCGGCCGCGGTCGGCGTGCAACTGGCGACGCCCGGGCGACGGGTGGTGGCGATCATCGGCGACGGCTCGGCCAACTACGGCATCACCGCGTTGTGGACTGCTGCCCAGTACGGCATCCCGGTGGTGTTCATCATTCTCAAGAACGGCACCTACGGCGCGCTGCGCTGGTTCGCCGATGTGCTGCAGGTCAGCGATGCGCCGGGGCTGGACGTTCCCGGCCTGGACTTCTGCGCCATCGGCCAGGGTTATGGCGTGCATTCGGTGCATGCCGCGACCCGCGCCGAGTTCGCCGCCGCCTTCAGCGCGGCCCTGGCCGGCAATCGCCCGGTATTGATCGAGGTGCCGACCCTGACCATCGAGCCCTGATTCTCAAGGTCCGGGCTCCCGGCGCCGGACTGAAGATCCGGCAATGCCAAGCGCATCTTGTGCGTACACCACAACAATAAAAAGAGGTGGCTATGAACACGACTTCGGTCAGTGAAGTGATGGAGGCTGGGCCCCAGCGGTCGAGCCCGGTTTCCGGCAGTGCCGACATCGGCACCTTGCTCGACGACGGGCCCTATACCGGGATGCAGAAGATCGTGGTGTTGCTGGCCGCGCTGTCCATCGTGATGGACGGTTTCGACGGCCAGCTCATCGGGTTCGCCATACCGCTGATGATCAAGGAATGGGGGATCACCCGCGAGGCCTTCGCCCCCGCGGTGGCCGCCGGGCTGATCGGCATGGGCATCGGCAGCGCTTGCGCCGGCCTGTTCGCCGACCGTTTCGGCCGGCGCATGGCGGTCATCGCCAGCGTGATCCTGTTCGGCACTGCGACCTGCGCCATCGGCCTGGCGCCGGATGCGTTGACCGTGGCGGCACTGCGCTTTATCGCCGGGCTCGGCATCGGTGGCGCGCTGCCCAGCGCCACCACCATGACCGCCGAGTTCACCCCGGCGCGCCGGCGGACCCTGGCGGTCACCGCGACCATTGTCTGTGTGCCCCTGGGCGGGATGCTGGCGGGGTTGTTCGCCTCCCATGTACTGCCGCTGTACGGCTGGCGCACGCTGTTCTTTATCGGCGGCAGCCTGCCCATCGTGCTGGGCCTGTTGCTGTTGGCGACGCTGCCGGAGTCGCCGCGTTTCCTGGCGCGCCGGCCGCAGCGTTGGGGCGAGTTGACTGCGTTGCTGGACCGTATGGGCCGGCCGATGCCCGAGGGCGTGCGCTACACCGATGCGCTGGAGCAGAAGAGCGAGCAGCAGGGGGGCTTTCGCGCCTTGTTCGCCCCCGGCTACGGGCGCGATACCGTGGCAGTCTGGGTGGCGTTCTTCATGTGCCTGACCGCGGTCTACAGCGCCTTCAGCTGGTTGCCGACCATGCTTTTGTCCGAAGGCTTGTCGCTGGCGGTGGCCGGTTCCGGCCTCACCGCCTACAACCTGGGCGGGGTGATCGGCGCGCTGCTCTGCGCGGTCGCCATGACGCGCTGGGGCTCGTTCTGGCCGCTGCTGATCTGCTGCGCGGGCGGCGCGGCCAGTGCCTTCGCCATGCAGGCCGTGGACGTCAACCAGAACACCAGCCTGCTGATCTTCGGCTTTGGCGTGCATGGCCTGTTCGTCAACGCCGTGCAGTCCACCCTCTATGCGCTGTGCGCCTTTATCTATCCCACCGCCGTGCGCGCCACCGGCACCGCATCGGCCCTGGCTTTCGGGCGCATGGGCGCGATCCTCAGCGCCTTCGTCGGCGCCACGGTGATCACCCAAGGCGGCGCCCACGGTTACCTGACGTTGCTGGGAACGGTGATGGTGCTGGCGCTGATCGCCCTGGTGCTGGTGCGCCGACATATTCCCCGGCGGGCGCCTGGGTTGACCCGGGCCCACAAAGAGAGCCTCGCCGATCAACCCTCACAGCCATAAGGAGGTTCGATGAACATCAGCATTCTCGGGGCGGGCGCCATGGGCTCGCTGTTCGGCGGCCTGCTGGCGGAAAGCGGGCAGAGCGTCACGCTGCTGGACATCAACGACACGCACCTGGAGGCGATCCGTCGCCAGGGCTTGCGCCTGGACACCGACAGCGGCGACCGGCGCGTCGGCGGCTTGAGCGCCTGCCGGCCGGAGCAGGTAACGGGCCAGCCCGACCTGTTGCTGGTCTTCACCAAGGCCCAGCACACCGACAGCGCGCTGCGCAGTATTGCCGGCCATATCGGCGAGCACACGCGGGTGCTGACCTTGCAGAACGGCCTGGGTAACGCCGAAGCGTTGTGCCGTCACGTCGCCCCGCAGCAGGTGATGATCGGCATGACCACCTGGCCCGCCGACATGGTTGGGCCTGCCCACGTCCGCTCCCATGGCCAGGGCATGGTCCGGCTGCTGTCGCTGGAGGGCGTCGAGCGCCAGGGCAGCACCCAGGTGGCCGCGGTGCTGGAGGCCGCGGGGCTGCACTGCGCGGTGGACCCGCAGGTCTGGACCTCGATCTGGGAGAAGGTGGCGTTCAACGCGGCCTTGAACAGCCTGTGCGCCGTCACCGGCTGCACGGTGGGGCAACTGGATGCCGTGCCGCAAGGCCCGGCGCTGGCCCGGGCCATCGTGCTGGAGGTGCTCAGTGTCGCGCAGTCGGTGGGGGTGGCCACGGATGCGCGGCGCTGCCTGGACAGCGTGGCCTATGCCATCGCCCACCACCGGGCGCACAAACCGTCCATGTTGCAGGACGTGCTGGCCGGCCGGCCCACGGAAATCGGCGCGATCAATGGCGAGGTCCTGGCCAGGGCGCGCCAGGCCGGCATCGCCGTGCCGCACACCGAAACCCTGCTGGGGCTGCTGCGCCTGATCGAGGCGCGGGCAGCCACCGGAGGCAGTCATGAATAACCACGCCAACCCGGTTCGGCGCCCTGAGCCGCGAGCCCATTTTTCCTGTGAATCCTGTCCTCAAGGAGCTTTGTCATGAGTGAGTCCCCAGCTGTCTACAGCGACCTGCACCTGCAACCCATCGCCGGGGAATGGCGCACCGGCGCCGCCGGCAAAACCCTGGCGGTGAGCAACCCGTTCGACGGCACGCTATTGCTGGAAGTGGCCCAGGCCAACCGCGCCGACCTGGATGCCGCCTATGCCAAGGCCGCCGCGGTGCAGCCGCACTGGGCGGCGCTCGGACCGTCGGCGCGGGCGGCGGTGCTGCATCAGGTGGTGGCGGTGTTCGACCGGCGCCGCGAGGAGATCGTCGACTGGATCATTCGCGAGTCCGGCAGCACCCGGCTCAAGGCGCAGCTGGAGTGGGGCGCGGCGCGGGCCATCGCCCTGGAGTCGGCATCGTTCCCGGCGCGGGTCCACGGCCGCATCGTCGAGTCCGATGTGCCGGGCAAGGAGAGCCGGGTCTACCGCAGCGCCCTGGGGGTGGTCGGGGTCATCAGCCCGTGGAACTTCCCGCTGCACCTGACCCAGCGTTCGATCGCCCCGGCGCTGGCCCTGGGCAACGCGGTGGTGGTCAAGCCGGCCAGCGATACGCCGGTGTGTGGCGGCCTGCTGCTGGCGAAGATCTTCGAGGAGGCCGGCCTGCCGGCGGGCGTGCTCAGCGTAGTGGTGGGGGCGGGCAGCGAGATTGGCGATGCCTTTGTCGAGCACCCGGTGCCTTCGCTGATCACCTTCACCGGCTCCACCCCGGTCGGCCGCGGTATCGGCCGGATCGCCAGCGGTGGCGCGCACCTCAAGCACGTGGCCCTGGAGCTGGGCGGCAACAGCCCGTTCGTGGTCCTGGCCGACGCCGACCTCGAACAGGCGGTGAGCGCGGCGGTGTTCGGCAAGTTCCTGCACCAGGGGCAGATCTGCATGGCGGTCAACCGGATCATTGTCGACGACAGCCTCTACGACGCTTTCGCCGCGCGCTTTGTCGAGCGGGTCAAGGGGCTCAAGGTCGGCGATCCGCAATCGATCGAGACGGTGATCGGCCCGGTGATCAATGCGCGGCAGTTGCAGGGCCTGCGGGAGAAGATCGAGCTGGCCCGCCGCGAAGGCGCCGAGCCGCTCTACGAGGGCGGGGCCCAGGGCAATCTGCTGGCGCCCCATGTCTACGGCGAGGTCACGGTCGACATGGACCTGGCGCGCAATGAAATCTTCGGCCCGCTGGTGGGGCTGTTGCGCGCGCGGGACGAGGCCCACGCCCTGGAGCTGGCCAACGCCAGCGAGTTCGGCCTGTCCAGCGCGGTGTTCAGCCGCAACCTGGAGCGCGGGGTGAACTTCGCCCGGCGGATTCGCGCGGGCATGACCCATATCAACGACATCCCGGTGAACGACGAGGCCAACGCGCCCTTCGGTGGGGAAAAGAACTCGGGGCTCGGGCGCTTCAATGGCGACTGGGCGATCGACGAATTCACCCGCGATCACTGGATCAGCGTGCAGCACTCGGCGCGTCGTTATCCCTTCTGATGCCTTGAGCTGAGGATATCGCCCGGCCTTTCCCAAAAGAGAGACCGGGCATTTTTGCAGCCGATAAGAGGCGGGCCTGGAGTGGTCTGTCGGGGAACGGCTGCGCCTATGCAAAGCGGAGAACAATAATAATGAACACCCCTCACTGCATCCTCGCGCGCTCGCTGGCCGCGGCTTCACTGGCACTGGGCACGGGCCTGCCGGCCTGGGCCGAAGACGGCGGTTTTTTCAAAGACGCAAAGACTGACCTGGTGCTGCGCAACTATTACTTCAATCGGGATTTTCGCGACCCGGGGGCGGCCAAGAGCAAGGTCGAGGAATGGGCCCAGGGGTTTATCCTCAAGTTCAATTCCGGCTACACCCCGGGTGTTGTCGGCTTCGGCCTGGACGGCATCGCCATGTTCGGCGTCAAGCTCGACAGCGGGCGCGGCACCAGTGGTTCCGAGCTGCTGCCGGTGCATGACGACGGGCGCGCGGCGGACAACTACGGCCGCGCCGGCGTGGCGGCGAAAATGCGCATTTCCGCCACTGAGTTGAAGGTTGGCGAGTTGCTGCCGGACATCCCGCTGCTGCGCTACGACGATGGCCGGCTGCTGCCGCAGACCTTCCGTGGGGCGATGCTCGATTCGCGGGAAATCGCCGGGCTGAGCCTGCAGGCCGGGCAGTACCGTTCGGTGAGCCTGCGCAACTCCTCGGATATGCAGGACCTCTCGGCCTGGGCCGCGCCCGGGGTAACGTCCGATGGCTTCACCTATGCCGGCGCCGAGTACCGTTTCAACCAGCAGCGCACCTTGATCGGCGCCTGGCATGCGCAGCTGGAAGACATCTACCAGCAGAGTTACTTCAACCTGCTGCACAAGCAGCCGGTGGGCGACTGGGTGCTGGGGGCGAACCTCGGGTATTTCATCGACAAGGATGACGGCCAGGCGCGCATCGGCGAGATCCGGAGCCGCACCGCCTATGCCTTGCTCTCGGCCTCAACCGCCGGCCATACCCTGTACCTGGGCTTGCAGAAGGTCAGTGGCGACAGCCCGTGGATGTCGGTGTACGGCAGCAGCGGCCGGACCCTGGGCAACGACATGTTCAACGGCAACTTCAGCAACGCCGACGAGCGTTCCTGGCAGCTGCGTTATGACTACAACTTCGCCGCCATGGGCGTGCCTGGGTTGTTGGCCATGGTGCGCTATGGGCATGGCGAGAATGCCACGACCAAGGCCGGGAGCAATGGCAAGGAGTGGGAGCGGGATACGGAGGTGGGGTATACCTTTCAGAGTGGGAGTCTGAAGAACCTTAGTGTGCGGGTGAATAACGCCACTAACCGGCGCAGTTTCAACAGTGACTTTGATCAGACTCGGGTGATTGTGAGTTATCCGTTGTCGTTTTGAGTCTTGCGACGCCATTGCGGGTAGGAGCGAGGCTTGCCTGCGATGGCAGTTGTTCTGGTGCTGCATTTTTTGGGTCGTGCACACTGCAGTCACGGCGAGCACGTTTGCAGGCTTCTGTAGGAGCAGCCGGTCGACGCTCGATTGCTCGCGATGGCGTCGGCTCTGGCTCTGTATTTTTTGGACGGTGTACATATCCATTTCTGCGGTAATGGCCGCTGGCGGTTTCGCCCTTACGGCGAGTCCCTTTTTACAAACGCCTAAAAAGGAACCAAAAACGCTTTG